>NZ_JAGTJY010000123.1:0-17881 GCF_018195695.1 Achromobacter sp. Marseille-Q0513
GCCGATGGCCTGGAACCCGGGCAGGCATCCCATCAGGAAGGTCGAAGACCCGACCAGCAGCAGGCTGAACTGCAGCAGCTTCTTGCGGCCCAGCCGGTCGCCGAAATGGCCGAACACGATGCCGCCCAGCGGCCGGGCGATGAAGCCGACGGCATAGGTCGCGAACGCGGCGATGATGGCGCTCAGCGGGCTGTCGACCTTGGGGAAGAACAGCGGCCCGAACACCAGCGTGCTGGCCACGCCGTAGATGAAGAACTCATACCACTCCGCGACCGTCCCGGCCATCGAGGCGGCCACGACTTTCCTGATCTCGCTGTTTCCTGCTTTTTCCGCTGGAATGCCGCTCGCCTGGGCGACGACTCCACTATTGCTGATGGCCATGCCGACCTCCTCCTCGTAACCGATTTCTTGTCTGTCTTGGGGAAAGCGCGAGCATCAAGCTTGATCGCGCTCAAGACATGTGGAATAAAATCCATATAGGAGACGGGAGCGTATCGCTGGCCCCAGAGCCGCGTCTTGCATCAGCGCGCAAGCGACTTGCGCCAGGCTGCAAAGACATCCTCCAGGAGAGACATATGCAGTTGGTTTTCGATGCCCGGCAGCATGCGCTGCCGCAACGGCGCGAGTTATGGCAGACGGCGCTGTGCAGCGCCTACATTGCGCTGGACGCGGAACTGCCGGGCACCAACGACTACCAGGGCAGCCTGAGCAAGGATGATTTCGGTCCGGTCTCGATCACCGACATCCGGCTGTCGCAGCACGTTATCCGGCGGCGCAGGCAGCATCTGGCCCAGCTCGACAAGGACTGCTACTACCTGCAGATCCTGCAGAAAGGCCACGCCCAGCTCGTCCAGGGCAGGCACGAACTGCCGTCGAACCAGGCGGTCGCCGCGATGTTCTATTCCGGCGAGCCCTACGACCTGCAATGCCTGGCCGACATCCGCGCGCTCTATCTTGAAATCCCGCGTGAAAGCCTGAGAAATCGCATGGCGCGCCAGGATTTCCCCATCGCGGGCAACGTCGGCATCGGCAGCGGCGTCGGCAAGCTGGCCGCGCAGCTATGCGTCAACCTGGCGGCGGAAAGCCGCGCCATCACGCATGCCGACAAGGCCCGGCTGGGCGCCGAGCTGCTCAACATCGTCGCCCTGGTGCTGGACCGCGACCCGGGTCCGGACACGGATGGCGACCCACATCGGCTGGCGCGGCTGAGCCTGATCCAGTCCTGGATCGAGCAGCATCTGTCCAACCCTGAACTGTCGCTCGAAGCCATCGCCCGGCATCACAACATCTCGGTGCGCCTGCTGCATCATCTGTTCCGCCAGGAAGGCGAATCGCCGGCGGAATGGATCTGGAGCCGGCGCCTGCAGAAGTGCCATGACCTGATCCGCTCGCCGCAGGAAATGCACCGATCGATCACGGACATCGCCTACTCGCTGGGCTTCAGCAGCTCTTCGCATTTCAGCAATGCGTTCAAGGCCAGGTTCGGCATGCGGCCCAGTGAGGCACGGCGGCGCTAGGCCGCGCGTGGCGGGCCGCCCGACCGCGGCCACCATGGAAGACGGACGGCCTGCCGGCGCGGCCGTCGCTCAAGCGTTAATCGTGCGGAAATGCCTGGAACGCGGGCAAGGCTTCGGCCTGTGCCGATAGTTGCGCCAGTCCGGGATGGTTCTGGGCCTGGATGGTTCCTGGCAGCAAAGCCTGCGTGAATCTCCACGCGACCGCCGCCGTCACGGCGAACTGGCCGACCTTCTTCAAGGGCAGCGTCGGCGTCCATGTCTTGTGCAAGGCGGTCTCAAGCGTCGCGTAGGCCGCGTCCAATTGGCCCTGCACGCGGGCCACCCAGGGTTCGTGCTGCTTCTCCGCCGGACGCAGATTGCGTTCATAGACGATCTGCACCGTCTTCTCGCAAGCCGCCAACGCCAGCCCGATGACGGCCGTGGCCTGGCGCCGCTGCTCCAGGGAATCCGGCATGAGCGTGCGTCCGCTGGCATGTTCGGCATAGTCGATGATGAGCGTGGAATCCATTAGTACAGTGCCGTCGTCCAGCACCAGCGTGGGCGCCTTGACGACCGGATTGATGGCCTTGAATTCGTCGAAGGTGCTGAATACGGATAGCGGCTGGTGATCGAAGTCGATGCCGAGCAGGCGCAGCGATATGGCGGTGCGCCGTACATAGGGGGAATCCAGCATGCCGATGAGCTTCACGTTTACTCCGGGTTGTGGGTTGCCTGGGAAGGCGTAGGGAATGCGCGGGCCGGGCCATCGCATTTCAGCACCGCGCCGCGCGGCAGGCCACAGATTACTCCCAGGCCGGGCCGGCCGCCCTGCCCGCCTCCCCGCACCCTTTGGCAAGCGGATGCGCCCGCGCTATTTCGCTCCGGGCAGCACCAGGTCATCCACGCGGTAGGTATGGAATTCGCTGGTGGACACTTCATCCAGCCGGCCGAATTTCTCCCGGAAGACCGGATCGGAAAAGAACTCGTCCACCTTGTTCTCGCCGGAAATGGCCTCGATGTTGACCACGGTCTTGCCGTCGGTGCTCTTGGACAGGTTGCTCCACAGGAAGCCCTGCTTGGTGCGGGCGACGTAATGCACCACGTCCTGGATGGCGCTAAACGCTTCTTCCTGCTTGCCGGGATGGGCATGGATGACGTTGACGATGAAGACGGTGGGCTGGGGGCCGGCAACGAAGGCGGCGGCGTGTGCGGATGTCATGGTCTGGGTTCCTTGGGGGTGATGACGGACGGCAGTGTGCGCCCGGGAACCCGTTGGAAAAAGCAGCCGGCGGGCGCAACATTGCGGACAGTTCCGTCCTCAATCACCCGCCCTGGTTTGCCCTCACCGCCGCCTGGACCGCCGGCCTGGCCTCGATGGCCGCCAGCCACCGGCCCACGTGCTCGAACGGCGCGATGTCCAGCTGCAGTTCCTCGCTCGTGCGCAGCCACGAAAAGGCGGCGATGTCCGCGATCGAGTAATCCGGCGTGGCCAGATGGCGCGATTCGCCGAGCCGCCGGTCCACCACGCCCAGCAGGCGCAGCGACTCCTTGCGGTAGCGCTCGATCGCCTCTTCGTTGCCGCTTTTGGAGCCATGCAGGAACCACCAGAGCTGCCCCAGCATGGGGCCGATGCCGCCGATCTGGAAATGCAGCCATTGCTGCACCGCCAACTGTCCGGCCAGCGTGTCCGGCTGCAGATGGCCGGTCTTGTTGCTCAGGTACGAAAGAATCGCGCCCGATTCGAACACCGTCAGCCCGGCCTCGTGGTCGACGATGGCGGGAATCTTGCCGTTCGGGTTGATCTTCAGGTACTCGGGCCGCTTTTGCTCGCCCGCGCCCAGGTCCACGGGATGACGCTGGTGTGCCAGACCCGCCTCATGCAGGTAGATGCCGACCTTCAGGCCGTTGGGCGTGTCGGCGGTGTAGAACGTGATGGGATTTCGGTTTTCGGCTGCCATGGAGCGCTCCGGTTTGATTGCGTTGAATACTTGCCGCTACAATAGTTGCAAATGCAATTCTAATCAAAGCACGCACCGCCGCGTGCATCCGCCGAGCAAACAATCATGTCCACCCGCACGCACAATGGGCCGCGCCCTTCGGCCAGCACTCGCGCCGCCGCACAGGCCTGCCTGTCGCGCATGGCCGCCCGCCGTTCCGGCGCGGCGCATCAGGCACGGGAGTCGCCGGCCGCGATGGCTCGGGGACTGGCGCGCGCGCTACTCGCGGATGCCGGGGACGCCAGCCACCTGTCGCTGATCAAGGGCCCGGGCGCGGACGATGTGCCCGACGCCGGCCTCACGGCGGCCTGGCCGCTGCGCTTCGGCAGCGCGGAGCCTGGCCATGAAAAACCGCTGCTGTATTTCTTGCGCGCCAGCGCCGCCAGTGCGCTGCGCGCGGCCTGCTGGGAAACGCAGGATCGCGGCATCATCCTGAACCTGGCGGAAACCACGCCGTCGCGCTGGACCAAGGGCGTGATGCCCGATGTGCCGGTCTGGCTCAATGCCTACCTGCCCTGCACGCCGTATGACCCGGCATCGGCCGACGAGGCCCGCGCGATCCTGCGCGGCGCGCTGCACGCCCTGTATGTCGACGGAGACGCAGGCTGCTGCTATCTGACGCTGCATGGCGATGACGCCGGCGCGGATCCACTGAGCGAACCCGACGCGCAAGCCGCGTGGCGCGGCATGTACCGGATCGGCCCGGCGTCGGCCGACGCGCGGATCCGGCTGTGCGGCGCGGGCAAGGCCTTGTCGCGCGTGCTCCAGGCGGCCGAGTGGCTGCGCCGGGACTGGGGCATGGACAGCGAGATCTGGAGCTGCCCCAGCTATACGCGCCTGGCGCGCGACGCCGGCGCGACGGACCGCTGGAACGGGCTCAATCCCCTGATGACGCCCCGGACCTCGCATCTGGACGCCTGCCTGAACGGCGATGCGCGCCCCGTGCTCGCGGTCCGGGACCCCCCCCAGGCACCCGCCGGCCAGACCGGCGCCCAGGTGCGGGCGCCGGTCGGGGCGGTGGGCGCCGCCTCGCGGGCCCGCGCGCAGGCCGGGCCCGCCGACGCCCAGTGGCTCGTCGCCAGGGCGCTGCGGATGCTGGGCTGATCCGGTCGTGCGGCGCGCAGGCGGTCCGCTTGCGCACCGCCTGCCCTGGCCCCGCTCAGTCGATCGACGCGCCGGCGGCCTTCACCACCTTGCCCAGCCGCTCGTATTCCTCGGCGCCGAAGTCCTTCAGGCCGGCTCGCGTGGTCGGCGACGGAATGGCGCCGCGCGATTCCAGCGTCTTGCGCACCTCGGGCTTCTGCAGCACCTGGTTGAGGGCGGCGTTGAGCTTGTCCAGCACGGCGGCCGGCGTGCCCTTGGGCGCGTACAGGCCGTCCCAGGCGTAGAACTCGTAGCCCTTCACGCCCGCCTCGCTGACGGTGGGAATGTCCGGGTTGGACGCCACCCGTTCCGGCGTGGTCACGCCCAGCGCGCGCAGCTTGCCCGCGGCGATCTGGCCCGAGACGTTGGGCATCACGTCGATCATGAACGAGATGCGGCCGCCCAGCAGGTCGGTCATGGCCGCGCCGCCACCCTTGTAGGGGATGTGCATGACCTTGATGCCCGCCATCTGGTTGAGCAGTTCACAGGCCAGGTGCGACGAGGTGCCATTGCCGGCCGAGCCGCAGGTCAGCTCGCCCGGGTGCGACTTGGCGAAGGCGACCAGCTGGTCCAGCGTCTTGAAGCGCTCGTCGGCGCTGTTCACGACCAGGGCCGCGGCGATGATGGTGAAGCGCGAGACCGGCTCGAAGTCGCCCGGGGCATAGCCGGGGTTCTTGTACAGCCAGTGGTTGGTGGCCTGGGTGCCGTTGGTGCCGTAGGCCAGCGTGTAGCCGTCGGGATTGGCGCGCGAGGCGATGGACGTGCCGATATTGCCGCCGGCGCCCGGCCGGTTTTCCACGATGATGGTCTGGCCCAGCTCGCGTCCCAGCGGTTCGGCCATCAGCCGCGCCAGCGTGTCGCCGCCGCCGCCGGCCGCGAAAGGCACCACCAGGGTGATGGCATGGGTGGGCCAGGCCGGTTCGGCCTGGGCCGTACAGAACGCCAGCGACGCGCAGGCGGCGGCGACCGTTCCGATCAAGGTCTTGTAGGGTTTCAAGTTTGTCTCCTGTTCAATGGTAGCGCGCGCCCTGTGTAGTGGATATGTGGCGCGCGGGTTGCTGCGGGTATTCCTGGATCCTGGTTTCCTCAGACGAAGCGGCAGCTGACGGCGCCCAGCGCGCCGTAGTCGACATGGAAGGTGTCGCCGCGCTCGGCGTAGACCGGCCGCGTGAAGGAGCCGCTCAGGATGATCTGCCCGGCCTCCAGCGCCACATCGTGTTCGGCCAGCTTGTTGGCCAGCCAGACCACGCCGTTGGCCGGATGGTTCAGCACGCCGGCCGCCAGGCCGGTCTCTTCGATCACGGCGTTGCGCGACATCATGCCGCCGACCCAGCGCAGGTCGGTGTCGCCGACCCGGACCGGGCGACCGCCCATGACCACGCCGGCGTTGGCCGCGTTGTCGGCGATGGTGTCGAAGACCTTGCGCGGGCGCTTGGTGTCGGGATCGATCTGGTGCGAACGCGCGTCGATGATCTCCAGCGCGGGAATCACGTAGCGCACGGCGTCCAGCACGTCGAACAGCGTCACGTCCGGCCCTTGCAGGCGGCGCTCCAGGATGAAGGCCAGCTCCACCTCGACGCGCGGCACGATGTAGCGGTCGCGTGGGATCTCGGCGCCGTCGCCGTACAGCATGTCGTCCAGCAGCGCGCCGTAGTCCGGCTCGTCGATCTGCGACGACAGCTGCATGGCGCGCGAGGTCAGGCCGATCTTGTGGCCGACCAGCCGCCGGCCCGCCGCGATCTTGGAGGCTACCCATTCACGCTGGATGGCGTAGGCGTCGGCGATGGTGATGTCGGGATGGTCCAGCGACAGCTGGCGCACCTGGCTGCGGCCGCGCTCGGCCTGGTCCAGGCGCTGCGCCAGCGCCTTGATGGTGGCGGAATCCATGGAAGGTTCTCCGGGATGATTGGGATTCGGTGGCTGTGATTCGATGGCTGCGATTCAGTGGCTGAGGCTCGACATCCGGCGCTCATTCCGGCGGCAGATGGCGGCGGCTGCGCTTGTCCTGCAGCCGCCAGCCCTGCGCGGTGGCCACCAGCGTGTCCTGGCATTCGCGGATCGCGACCAGCCGGGGCGCCCCGCCCTGCTCCGTGGGCCGGCTCTCGTAGGCGGTCAGGAAATAGGCGACCGTGGCCCGCGATCCGTCCAGCGTGGCCAGCCGCAGATTGGTCACGACATGGCAGGTGGCGCGATCCGGCGCGCGGCCGTTGAGCGCGTCCAGGATCTGTTCGCGGCCGGACAGCAGCCGTCCTTGTCGCTCCCAGCAACCGTCTTCGGTCATCAGCGCGGCAGCGGCTTCGTGCCGGCGCGTGTCCAGCGCATGGAAAAACGCCAGCACGGTTTCTTCGCAGGCGGCCTTGGTAAGCAGGTGTTCAAGTTCCATTGCATGCTCCTTGCCAGGTTCCGGGGTCGCCATCATCCGATCTGGGCGCTGGCCAGCGGCGCGTCCGACCGGCGCAGCAGCGCCGGATCCAGCACCGCGCCCTGCGCGATCCATTTGCGCAGCTGGCGCAGTTCGCGCGCCGCGTTCACCGTCACGCCCGCCACGGCGCGGCCTTCCGCATCCAGCGCCACCGACAGCAGCGCGCGGGCATCCGCCTGCGGCCGCAGCACCTCGCTGGCCGCCAGCGCCGGAAAGCCGACGATCTGCACCATGGCGTCGTATTGCTCCGACCAGACCGCGCCGGTCGGCCGATACGCTTCGCCCAGGCCCAGCGCCGACAGCGCCGCCGCCGTGCCCTGGTCCTGCGCGTTCTGCCAGGACTCCAGCCGCAAGCGGCCGCCGCCGGGCTGCGCGGACACGGCCACGTCGCCGGCCGCGTACACGTCCGGCGCCGATGTGCGGCAACGCTCGTCCACCAGCACGCCGCGATCGCAGGCAATGCCGGCGTCGCGCGCCAGCGCATCGTTGGGCGTGAGGCCCACGCCCAGCACGATCGCGTCGGCGACGATCGAGGAGCCGTCCGCCAGTTCCGCCACGGGCCGGCCGTCGGCCGATCCGCCCACGGCGCGCAGGCCGGCGTTCAGCCGCAGCGCCACGCCGTTGGCCGCGTGCAGCGTCGCCAGATGCGCAGACACGCCCGGCTGCACGCTGCGCGCGCACAGCCGCGCCTCGCGCTCCAGCACCGTGACCTTGCTGCCGGACTGGCGCGCCGTGGCGGCAACCTCCAGCCCGATCCAGCCGCCGCCCACGATCAGCACATGCCGGTTGGGGCCCAGCCGGGCGCGCAGCCGTTCGGCGTCGGCCCGCGTGCGCAGCACATGCACGCCGTCATGGTCCACGCCCGGCAGCGCCGGCACCGTGGGCCGGCCGCCGGTGCAGAGAATCAGCTTGTCGTAGGCCAGCGCCTGGCCGGCGGACGTGTCCACCCGCCTGTCCGCGACGCGCAGCCGCAGCGCCGAGACGCCGGGCTCGAACTCGATGCCCATCGACTCCAGCTTGGTTGCGGCGAACAGCTCGGTGCTTTCCGCCAGGGCCTGGCCGGACAGCACGGCCTTGCTCAGCGGCGGCCGTTCGTAGGGCGCGTGCGGCTCGTCGCCCAGCAGCACGATGCGGCCGTCGTAGCCGCGGTCGCGCAGCGTGGTGGCGGCCCAGCCGCCCGCCTGGCCGGCGCCGACGATGACGATCGCGCCGGCGTTCACGCGGCTTCCGCCTTCAGGTAGATGACGTCGCCGTCCACCTTCACCTCGTAGCGGCGCAGGTCGGTCGTGACGGGCGGGCATTTCGGCTTGCCGCTGCGGATGTCGAACACGCCCTGGTGCAGCGGGCATTCGATGGTGCCGTCCTCCAGGTAGCCGTCGGCCAGGCTGGCGTTGCCGTGCGGGCAGCGGTCCTGCGTGGCGCAGATCTCGCCTTGCAAGTCATAGAGACAGACGCCCTCGCCGTCCAGCACGACGCGCAGGGTATTGGTGTCGGGCGAGATATCGCCCACTTGGGCCACGCGTTTCCAGGTTTCCATGCTCACAGCCCCATCGCCTTGCGGTAGTAGTCATAGAACGAGCGGATCAGCACCTCGGTCACCATGTAGTCGGCCGGCTCGGTGTCGCGGCCCCCCATTTCGACGATGCCGCGCGCTTCCGGGTAGCCGGTGACGCCGATCTGCACCTGGTTCAGCATCTCGCTGTCGTCCATGGACACGAAGCCGGCCGGGCCCAGCAGGTTGGCGTGCTTCAGGCGCAGGCGCGTCATTTCCTCGTCGTCGTCCTCGTAGCCGTAGTAGGTGAACACCAGCTCGTGCTCGGTGGGGCTGCGCGGGATGACGTGGCGGGTCTTGAGCGAATTGGCCTGGATGCCGAACTGCGCCGCCGGGAACACCCAGGCGCCGCCGACGCGGCCGCGATTGAACTCGGCGCGCGGCGTGACCGTCTCCAGGTCCAGCAGCTCCAGGTCCTCGCGGAAGCGGCTCATCTCGGTGGTGGCCTCGGTCTTCTTCTTGCCTTCGTTGTGCGACACCATCACGCTATGCGCGCCGCCGCCGGTCGGAATGCACTCGGACTTGGAATCCGCGCGCCACAGGCCGAAGGTGATGTAGAAGGTGTGCAGCAGGGTCGCGTGGTACGGATCCTTCAGGTTCTCCAGGTACATCTTCCAGTTGCTGGGAATCAGCTGGCGGCTGTAGCCCAGCAGCTTGAGCGGCTTGCCCGGCAGCATGTGATCGATCTCGGCCAGCACTTCCGGACCGCAGTAGTCCTCGAAGCTGGGCCCGTCCTCGGCGAAGGTGGCCCAGACCGAGCCGCCGCGATTGACGCTGCGCAGCTTGCGGATGCCGTTCTGCTTGGGATCGAAGTCGCGCGGCATGCCGCCCTTGCCCAGCGCGCCGCGCCGGAACGGCACGCCCTGCAGATTGCCTTCCAGGTCATAGTTCCATTGGTGGTACGGGCAGGTGAAGTCCGCCACCTTGCCGGTGTTCTGCCAGCAGATCTGCGCGCCGCGATGGGCGCAGCGGTTCTCCAGCACGTGGATATCGCCGTTTTCACCGCGCACCATGATGACGGGACGGTTGCCGATCCAGTTGCGCTTGAAGCAGCCGGTCTCGGGCACTTCGCATTCCAGGCCCACGTAGTTCCAGGTCTTGCCGCCGAAGAACACGTCCATCTCCTTCTGGAAGATGGCCGGATCGGTGTAGACCCAGTTGGGGATGCGCGTATAGCCTTCCTTGGGCCAGCGGCGCTCGATATGGACGGGGGCCGCGGCGGGCGCTTCTTGCCGCGTGGCGGCGTCGGGACAGGTCATGACGGATTTCCTTGCGGCGGATTCAGATGGGGACGATGAGCGAGGTGCGCACGCGGTAGTTGTCGTAGACGCAGTCTCGGCGGCTGAACGCCAGCCCCTGCGGCGTCACGCGCAGCTCGTCCAGGTAGCGGCCGACCATGTTCAGCGTGGGCTCGCGATCGGACAGCGACTCCATCACCGCGAAATTGGCCTGCGCGACGATGCGGTCGCCATCGACCTCGGTCACGCGCACGCCGCTGATGAAGTGGCGCAGCGCGCGCGGCTCGAACATGGTGGTCTCGCGCAGCGCGGTGACGCGGTCGCGCACCATGTTCTTGTTCATGCAATAGATCAGCCCCAGCGGCAGGCCGGCGTCATGGTTCTCGCGCGAGAGCACGCGGTAATGGCAGTCCTCGGTGAAGAAGTCGGGCCATTGCTCCAGCCGGTCCTCGTCCAGGCAGTGGGCGTAGTCTTCATAGAAATCCCGCAGGCGCGCGCGCAGCGCCGGGGCGTCGGAAAGCTCGGTCAGGGTCATGTCGGATCCAGGGTTCATGTCGGTGTCGGCGCGGCGGCGCTCAGGACGCGGCGGCCAGCTGCGCGCGGTTGCTCTCGAAGCCGCTCTGGCTGCCCAGCGCCAGGATGGGCTCCTGCATGCGCTCCTGCCAGATCAGCGATTCCATGGCGATCTGCAGCGGATGGTCCTGCACGGTCAGCGCGGACGTGGTCTCGGTGCCGGAATGGTGCGAGTGCATGGCCCAGCCCGGCGCCGACAGGATCAGGTCCCCGGCCTTCCAGTCCAGCCGTTCGCCGCTGACCTTGCTGTAGCCGTTGCCGCGCAGGTAGTAGTTGATGGCCGACGAGCTGTGGCGATGCGGCACGTGATGGTTGTCCGGCGGCGAGGACGAGATGGTGGCGAAGAAGCTGTGCGTGGTGCCGATGCGCCGCTCGGTGGCCGGGTTGTAGAGCACGAACAGGCGGCGGCCGTTGTAGCCGCGCGCGATGTCCTCCACGGTCGGCAGGTGACGCGAGACCTCGGCCCAGGGCCAGTGCAGCGCCTTGGATTCCAGCACGTCGATATCGATCAGCCACTCATAGCCCATCAGCCAGGCGCCTTCCGGCGTGATCTGCTCGCGCAGCGCCAGGTCGCGCGAGCGCGCGGCGCCCGGAGCGCGGGCCGGCACCGGCTTGGTGTTGGCGTCGGCCGGCGGCACGTCGCCCTCGAATTCCTCGACGTAATGGATCTCCAGCTTTTCCAGCAGCGGCGCGTTGGAGTACGACAGGCGCACCCACGGTTCCTTGCCTTCGTTGCGGTAGGAATGCACCTGCATGGCGGGCGTGTTCCAGACGTCCCACCGGCCGGCGCGGATATCGCGGCCCGCCACGGTGGCCACGCCCTCGCCGCTGATACAGATCTCCAGCATGTTGGAGTTCTTGCGCAGGTTCCAGGTGCGCTCGCCGGGGTTGACCACGTTGATGGTCACGTCGGTTCCCGGCGCCAGGCCCAGGCCGGGCGCGCGCGCGTTCGGATGCACGATGAGGGAGGCGCGGCGGCCGTTGTCCGGCTTGGGCGCGTCGATCAGGCGGGCGATTTCCAGGTCGATCGCTTCCTTGGGGACCACGATGGACGGCCACTTGTCCTGTTCGCGGGGCGCGGCCCCGCTGACGTCGATGAACATGCTTGTCTCCTGTTGCCGCCGGCGCTCGCGCCGGCTGTCTCATTGATTGTTGGTGTCAGCCCTGCGCCAGCAGCAGGTTCTCGCGGGTCTGCGGCGGCAGCGCCACGCCCAGGCCGCGCGCCAGCGCCTGCTCGTACACCACCGTGGCCATCGCCAGGTCGGACAGGCCCATGCCCATGCCCTTGAACAGCGTCAGCCGCGCATCCGGGGCGCGCGTTTCGCCGGCCGCCAGCACATCGCTCAGCCGCGACACGCCGGGCCAGGACGGCGCATCGACGCCGTAGCGCTCGCGCAACTCGCGCGAACCGCGCCTGGCGTTCTCCAGGTCGTCGACCACCACGCGGTCGGCGCGTTCGAACACGTCCTGCGCGAACTCGGCCTTGGCCGGCAGGATCGCGCCCACCGCGTTCAGGTGGCGGCAGTCGGCCAGCTGTGCCGCGTCCACGAAGGGTTCGACGGCGCGCGTGATCAGGGTCACGATCTCGGCATCGGCCAGCGCGTGCGCCAGCGTGGGAGACTCCTCGATCTCGAAGGCATATCGGGCCGAGGCCGCCGCGACGAAGGCGCGGCGCTTTTCCGCCGTGGGGCTGTACACGCGCACCCGCCGCAGTTCGCGCACTTCGGCCAGCGCCGCCAGCTGCGTCACGGCCTGCGGTCCGGTGCCGATCAGCGCGGCGCGGCTGGCGTCTTGCGGCGCCAGGGCGCGCGTGGCCACGCCGCTGATCGCGGCGGTGCGCAGCATGCCCAGCGCGCGCGCCTCGATCACCGCGCGCAGGAATCCAGTGCGGGCGTCGAACAGGCTGAACACCGAGCCGCCGCCGGCCTTGGTATGTACCCAGGTCTTGAAGCCGGCGTAGCCGCCCTCGCCCGTCTGCACCGAACCCAGCGCGTGCATCGAACTGCCATCGCCCCAGGTCGCCAGCGCCTTGGGCAGGTTGCGGGCCTCGTCACGGCCCTGGGCCACCAGCATGCCGTGCAGCGCGTCGATGGCGCGGCGCATGTCCAGCACCGAGACCACGTCGCGTTCCGTCAGGTACAGCAGCGCATCAGCCATGCGCGTCTCCTTGTTCTTGATGTGCCGGGGCGGGCTCGTCCGCCACCCGGTTGACCAGCGTGCCCACGCCGGGAATGTCCACTTCCAGCGTGTCGCCCACGGCCATGAAGCGCGGCGGCTTGCGGCTGGAGCCCACGCCCTCCGGCGTGCCGGTGGCGATCACGTCGCCCGGCGACAAGGGGGTGAAGGCGCTGATATAGGCAATCAGCTCGGCGATGGGGAAAATCAGGTCCGAGACCTCGCCCTGTTGCAGGGTCTCGCCGTTCAGCCGCGTCATCACGCGCAGCCGCGCCGGGTCGCCAATCTCGTCGGCGGTGACCAGCCAGGGGCCCAGCGCGCCGCTGCGCTCGAAGTTCTTGCCGGGCGTGACCTGGGCGTTGTGCTTCTGGAAGTCACGCACCGAGTTCTCGGCCATGCAGGTGTAGCCGGCCACATGAGCCAACGCGTCGCGCGCCGCGATGTGGCGCCCTGCCCGGCCGATGACCACGGCCAGCTCGCCTTCATAGTCGTAACGGTCGGAAGCGCGCGGCTTCCACATGTCCTGGCCGTGGCCAACGAAGCTGTCGGCATAGCGGATGAACAGCGAGGGATGCGCCGGCAGCTCGCGGCCGGCCTCCAGCACGTGGCGTCCGTAGTTCAGGCCCACGCACAGGATCTTGCGCGGGTTGGGCACGGGCGGCAGCCATTGCAGGCCCGCCAGGGGCGTACAGGGCATGCCGGCGCGACCGGCCTCCTGGGCGATGCGCCCGACGCCGTCTTCCAGCGCGGTCCGCATGTCGGGCCACACGCCGGACAGGTCAACGACCTCCTCGCCGCGCACCACGCCCCAGGCCTGGCGGCCGCCCTGCTCGAAGCTCATCAGCTTCATCTTGTCTCCTGTCGGTTCGGACTGAAGGCATGCATCCGTACCCGGTTTTGCATGCAATTCAGGCGCTTTTTGGCGCCCGTCCGTTGTTTTTATAAATTATTGCATGCAATTTTGAGAAATCGCAAGGGCAGATCAGATATTTATCGACCGATTGCATGCAATTTCGCGGGTACACTGGATTCTTCCCCGACCACCCCAGGACCTTGCCGCATGGCCGCACAGATCGACAAAGTCATTTCCGAACTCCGCGACATGGTGCTGTCCGGCGCCCTGCAGCCGGGCGAGCGCGTGGTGGAGCTGCAGTTCTCGGCGCGGCTGGGCGTATCGCGCACGCCGCTGCGCATCGCGCTGACCGAGCTGGAAAAGGAAGGCTTGCTGGAACGGCTGCCGTCGCGCGGCTTTCGCGTGCGGGCCTTCACGGTGGACGAGATCGGCGACGCGGTGGACGTGCGCGGCGTGCTGGAAGGCATGGCCGCGCGGCTGCTGGCCGAGCGCGGCGCCCCGCCCGAGGTGCTGGCGCAGCTGGAGCAGGCGGTGGAGGAAGGCCGCCAGCTGCTGGCGCCGGCGCGGCAGGATCCCCACACCACGGTGGACGCGCGCGCCTGGGGCCAGATCAACCGGCGCTTTCACGAGATCCTGTGCGAAGCCGCCGGCAATCGCGCGCTGCTGTCGGCGCTGGAACACAACAACAAGACGCCGCTGGCCGGCCCGGCCGCGCTGACGCTGCCGTCCACGCCTTCATTGCTGGAAACGCCGTTCGTGCTGCGCGCCCAGGCCGATCACGAAGACCTGCTGCGCGCCATCACGCGGCGCGAGGCGGTGCGCGCCGAGAACCTGATGCGCGAGCACGCCTACCGCAGCCGCGAGAACAAGCGCGTGCTGCTGGAATCGTTTCGCGGCGCGCTGGCCGCGCGGCCGCTGCTGGCGGACGCCAGCGCTTGAATTGCGCGCACGGCTCGCGACCCGGCCGGGCTACGCGGATCGATAGCCCGACGGATTGCGGCGCTGCCAACGCCAGGCATCCTCGCACATGCGGTCGAGGTCCAGGCGGGCTTCCCAGCCCAGCAAGGCCCGGGCCATTCCGGTCGCGGCATAGTAGACCGCCACATCGCCGGAGCGCCGTTCCGTGAATTCATAGGGCACCTGCCGGCCACTGGCGCGCTCGAACGCGGCGATGACCTCCAGCACGCTGTACCCGCGCCCCGTGCCCAGGTTGACGGTAAAGCCGCCGCCCTGCTTGCGCCCCAGCTCCGCCAGCGCCGCGATATGGCCGCGCGCCAGATCGACCACATGTACGTAATCGCGCACGCCGGTGCCGTCCGGCGTCGGCCAATCGTGCCCGAACACACGCAGCAGCGGCAGGCGTCCCGATGCCACGCGGGCGACGAAGGGCATCAGGTTGTTGGGAATGCCCGATGGGTCTTCGCCGATCAGGCCGCTCTCGTGCGCGCCCACCGGGTTGAAGTACCGCAGCGTGGCAATGCGCCAGGCCGGGTCGGACGCAGCCAGATCCGCCAGGATGCGTTCGCCGGCAAGCTTGGTCTGCGCATAGGGGTTGGTTGCCGAAAGCGGCGCGGCCTCGTCCAGCGGCACCGTGGCCGGGTCGCCATACACCGTCGCGGACGAACTGAACACCAACGTCCTGACCTGCCTCGTCCGCATGACCTCGAGCAGATTCAACAGGCTGATCAGATTGTTGCGGTAGTACGCCAAAGGCATACGGACGGAATCGCCCACCGCCTTGTGGGCGGCAAAATGGATCACGCCATCTATGCGATATGTATCGAACAGCTGCTCGAGCGTATCCAGCGAACAGGCGTCGCCATGCACGAAGGCCAGCTCGCCGCCCGCGATATGGCGGATGCGCGCAATCGCTTCCGGGTGGCTGTTCACCAGACTGTCCAGCGCGACGACCCGGTAGCCTTGAGCCAGCAGTTCGACGCAGGTATGCGAACCGATGAAGCCGGCGCCGCCAGTGACAAGGATCGTCTGCGTCCCAACCATGAGTCTGCTCCATGCGTGGATGCCCGAAGCGGGACATCGCCCTTTCCTGACCGGCAAGCGGCCAGGCCACATGAAGCGATTATTGGCGCGCGACCAGAGCGCCGCAATGCCACCAAAAGTAGCGGATCCCATCCCCCGTCCTAGGCCTGATGGATGACCCCTGGATCCTTTGTACTAGGCCGTACGCTCGAGCCTCTGCGTCAGGAAATCCACGAACACACGCGCCCGCGCCGGCAGCAGCCGCGAGGTGGACAGGATGTGGAGCGGCTGCGGATCCAGCTCCCATTCCGGCAGCACCCGCTCGATGCGGCCCGCGCACAGTGAGGCATTGGCGTAGGTGCGGCCCATCAGGCCGATGCCCTGCCCCTGCGCAACCAGCAGCTTGATGACCGACTGGCTGTTGGTCGCGACCAGCGGCTTGGGCTGGATCAGCACGCTCTCGGCGCCGCGCTTGAGCAGCCAGCCGCCGCCGTTGTCCGTCTCGGCCGTGAACAGGCAGGCATGGTCCGCCAGCTGGTCCGGATGCGCCGGCGCCCCGTGCCGCGCCAGGTAGGCGGGCGTCGCGTACAGATGCCTGCGCACATGGGTCACGCGTCGCGCGATCAGGCGCGAGTTGGGCGGCGGATCGCCGATCACGATGGCCAGATCGTTGCGCTCGGTCGCCAGGTCGGTCTGCGGCGACACCATCGAGATCTCGAAGCTGATCTTCGGATGCCGCTCGCGGAACTCGGCGAAATGCGTGTCGGCGAAGTACACGGCGAAGTCGCTGGACATGCCGACCCGCAGCACGCCCGAGGGATTCGAGGTCTCGCCGTCCAGCTCGTCGTTGACCAGGCGCGCCTGCTGCATGATGTCGTCGATCTGCTGCAGGTAGCGCGAGCCGGTCTCGGTCAGCGACACGCGCCGCGTCGAGCGGTTGAAGAGCTTGACGCCGATATCGGCCTCGAACTCGGAGATGCGCCGCGACAGCGTGGACGTGGGAATGCCCGCCGCCAGCGACGCTTTGGTGAAACTGCCGGCCTTGGCGACTTCGGCGAAGAACGCCATGTCCCGCAGCCGGTCTATGTCTTTGCTCATGAAAATCCCTTGGCCCCGAGGGGCCGCCCCGCCTTGCGGGAAATCCGTTCCCGGGCCGCCATGCCGGCGTCAACCCGCCGGCACCCAGGCCTGCGAACGTTCAAACAGGGCCACCCGCAGCCCCACCAGGCCGCGCACCAGCATGCCCGGCGCGGCCGCGCCGGCCCGCCACGCGGCCGACAGGGCCTCGTCGATGCGCGCCAGCAGCTGGGGCGGAACGCCCTCGCCGCGCGCGCGCCGCACTTCGTCCAGCAGCGCCTCGCAGGCCTCGCGCAGGCCGCCGGGCGCGCCGGCGCCGGTCTCGCGGATCACCGAGATCGCCACGCCCGCGCGCAGGCCCGACAGCAGCCGCACGCTGCCGTCGCCGTCGACCGGACGGCGGCTGGTGATGCTGGCGATGCGGTCCAGCGCCCGATTGGTGTAGTTGTCGCGCGCCTGCGGCTCGCCGCCGCGCGCCAGGGCGCGCACATCGTCGCGCTCCTGCCGCGCCAGCCGCTCGACCGCCTGCGCCGCGCCCATGTCGCGCACGATGCCGATGCTCCATTGCCCGGCACAGATGCCCAGCAACGTGGTGCAGCAGGCTTCCAGGAACGCGGCGAAATCGCGCGGCGCGTAGACCGCTTGCAGATTCACGTTGCTCAAGGCCAAGGCCAGCAGCAGGATGGCCAGCGGCGTGCTCGCCGCCCAGGCGCCGATAGGCAGCATCACCAGCGCCATCACCGCCAGGAACATCTCGTAGTTCTGCGCCCAGGGCAGCAGTCCGTAGCTCAGCACGCCGGCCAGCGCCAGCCCCAGCGCCGAAAAGCGCAGGAAGGCGCCGATGGCCTTGCCGGCCTCGTCAACATTGCCGAAGAAAGCCAGCGCCACCGCGCCCATCAGCACGGCGTTCGCGCCCTGCGTCCAGCCGGTGGCCCACCACAGGCCGCACAGCGCGGCATAGGCCAGCAGGATGCCGCCCGATACCCGCAGCGCCAGCCGCACATCCGGCCACAGCGGAAACGGCCGGCTGTCGCGCACCTTGCGGGCCAGCCGGGCCGGCAGGGCCTGGCCGCTGTCCTGGTGCGCCTGGATCTGGCGGATCTCGGCCCAGAGCTGCAGCGCGTCCGCCGCCACCGACACGAAGTTGTGGCGCGTCAATTCGGCCCAGGGCTGTTCATGGCCGGCCGGCATGGCGCGACGCCCCTGCTCCAGCAAGGCGTCGTCGGCCGGCTCGCCGGCGCGGGCGCGCGCCGCCACGGCCTCTTTCCAGGCCGCCAGCGCGGCGCTGCCCTCCGCCGGCCACAACGCCGAATAGCTCTCGGCCGCCGACAGCAGCGGCACCATGCGCAGCAGCCGGCGCTGGCGGCCTGGAAAG
>NZ_JAGTJY010000124.1:0-17806 GCF_018195695.1 Achromobacter sp. Marseille-Q0513
GACCAGCCCCGCCAAGACCACCCCCTTGCAGCAGTTTCAAGAGAGCCTGAAAACCGGCGACGTCGCGGCAGCGCTCGCGGAAGGGCTCATTGGCAAGGACGCCGCCATCGACGGCCCGTTCGGCGCGAAGCCGCTGGTCTATGCCGATTACGTTGCGTCCGGCCGCGCCTTGATGCAGGTGGAACGCTTCATCCTTGAGCAAGTGCTGCCGTATTACGCCAACTCGCATACCGAAGCGTCCTATTGCGGCGGATTCATCACCCGGTTGCGCCGCGAAGCGCGCGCCGCCATCGCCCGGTGCTGCGGCGCGGGCGAAGAGCACGCGGTGATCTTCGCGGGCTCGGGCGCAACGGCCGGCATCAACCGGCTGGTCCATCTTTTTGGTGTGCGCGCGGCCCTCGCGGCGGGCCGACAGGTCCGCGTGATCATCGGCCCGTATGAGCATCACTCGAACATCCTGCCCTGGCGCGAATGCGGCGCCGACGTCATCGAATTGGGGGAAAGCCCCGAAGGCGGACCGGACCTGGCCGAATTGGCCGCCGCATTGCAAGCGCCGGACGGCACGCTCGTCATCTGCGCGCTGTCGGCGGCCTCGAACGTGACCGGCATCGTCGCGGACGTCCCGGCCATCACGCGGCAGGTCAAGCGGTCAGGCGCGAAAATGCTGTGGGACTACGCCGGCGGCGCGCCGTACCTGTCCATCCAGATGTCGCCTGCCGCCGATGCGCAGATCGACGCCATCGTTTTCTCGCCGCACAAGTTCATCGGCGGTCCCGGCGCCTCGGGCGTGCTGATCGTCCGGCGCGACGCCGTGACCGAGACGACGCCGGCCTGGCCGGGCGGCGGCACCGTCAAGTTCGTGTCGCCGGCCGGCCACGATTACAGCGGCAGCCTGGAATCACGCGAAGAGGCGGGCACCCCGAACGTCGTGGGCGATATCCGCGCCGCGCTGGTCCTGCTGGTGAAGGAAGCACTGGGCGCCGATTTCATGCAGCAACGCAACGCGCACTTCGTGCAGCGGGCGCTGGGCGCCTGGAAAGACGCGGGACAGCTGGAATTGCTGGGGTCGCTGACGGCCAACCGCCTGCCGGTATTTTCTTTCCGCGTGCGCAACGGCGCGGGCGGTTTCGTGCACCAGCAATTGGTCACGCGCATGCTGAGCGACCGATTCGGCATCCAGGCACGGGGCGGCTGCGCCTGCGCCGGGCCCTATGTCCATCGCCTGCTCGACATCGGCGAGGAGCAGTCGCTGCTCATGCGGCAGGCCATTCTTGACGGTCGCGAAATCGAAAAGCCTGGATTCGTCCGATTGAATTTCAGCGCGCTGCTGTCGGACGCCAAGGCCGATTTCATCCTGGCGTCGGTGCTGGAACTGGCCTCGGACGCCGCTGAATTCGAAGGTCTGTATGACTTCGATCCCAGCCGCGCCATCTTCTTTCCGAAAAGCGCCACGCTGGCCGCCGCGGCCTGATCCGTCTTTCCGCCACGCGCCGCAATCTTCCGCTGGCACCAACGACAGCGGCGTTTTGGTACTAAGCCCGGCTCCGGCGCGTGGCTACGCTTGACCCCAGGCCGTCGGCACGCACGAAGCGGCCGATGGACCACGATTCCAAGGGGGAAGCGACATGCGCAGCGCAAGACATATCCTGGCCGGCCTGCTTACCGCGTTCGCGCTCGGCTCGGCCGGCGCGGCGGAAACGCCCAAGACGGGCGGCACGCTGGTGATCGGCTCGACGCAGGTGCCGCGCCACCTGAACGGCGCGGTGCAGTCCGGCATCGCCACGGCGCTGCCCAGCGCACAGCTCTTTGCCAGCCCGCTGCGCTTTGACGCCGACTGGAAGCCGCAGCCGTATCTGGCGGAATCCTGGGAGCTGTCGCCCGACGCGCGCACGCTGACGCTGCATCTGCGCAAGGACGCGCTGTTTCATGACGGCAAGCCGGTGACGTCCGAGGACGTGGCCTTCTCGGTCATGGCGGTCAAGCAGAACCATCCGTTCCAGACCATGCTGGCGCCGGTCGACAGCGTGGAGACGCCGGATCCCTACACGGCGGTGCTGCGCATGTCCCGGCCGCATCCGGCCATCCTGCTGGCCATGTCGCCGGCGCTGATGCCGGTGCTGCCCAAGCATGTCTACGGCGACGGCCAGGACCTGAAATCGCATCCGCGCAATTCGGCCGACATGGTTGGCTCGGGACCGTACCGGCTCAAGGAATTCAAGCCCGGCCAGGAAATCGTGCTGGAGCGCTTCGACAAGTTCTTCCTGCCCGGCAAGCCTTACCTGGACCGCGTGGTGGTCAAGATCAACCCCGACGCCACCAACCTGCTGATCGGCCTGGAGCGCGGCGATGTGCAGGTGTTGCCCTACATGAGCGAGCCAACGCTGCTGCGGCGCGCCAAGGACAATGCCGCGCTTTCGATGACCAGCCGTGGCTACGAAGGCATCGGCGCGCTGAGCTGGCTGGCCTTCAACACCGCGCGCAAGCCCTTCGACGACGCGCGGGTGCGCCAGGCCATCGCCTACGCCATCGACAAGAATTTCATCGCCAAGGCGCTGAATGGCGGCTTCGCCACGGTGGCCGACGGCCCCATCATCGCCACCAGCCCCTATGCCTCGGCGGACCTGAAGAAGTATCCGCTGGACTTGAAGCGCGCCGAGCAGCTGCTGGACGAGGCCGGCCTGAAGAAGGACGGCAAGGGCGAGCGCATGACGCTGACCGTGGACTACATGCCGGGCAGCGACGTGCAGGGCAAGAACGTGGCCGAATACCTGCGCAGCCAGCTCAAGAAGGTCGGCATCGCGGTGCAAGTGCGCGCCTCGCCGGACTTCCCGACCTGGGCCAAGCGCATCGCCAGCCATGATTTCGACCTGACCACGGACATCGTCTTCAACTGGGGCGACCCGGTGATCGGCGTGCACCGGACCTATCTGTCCAGCAACATCCGCGACATCGTCTGGACCAACACCCAGTCGTACAGGAACCCCAAGGTCGACGCGCTGCTGGAGCAGGCCGGCGTGGAAACCGACGAGGGCAAGCGCCGCGCGCTGTACGCCGACTTCCAGAAGCTGGTCACGGAAGACCTGCCGATCGACTTCCTGACCGTGATCCCGTACCACACGCTGGCTTCGCGCAAGGTCCACGGCCTGCCCGAAGGCATCTGGGGCGTGCTGTCGCCGCTGGACGAGACCTGGCTGCAATAAGGCCGAGGAGGGCGCCATGTTGAGATACCTGGGACGCAGGCTGGCCTATGCGCTGGCGCTGCTGCTGGCGGTGGTGACGCTGAATTTCCTGCTGATCCACATTTCGCCGGGCGATCCGGTCGAGACCATCGCCGGCTCGATGGGCGGCATCAGCGAGGAACTGCGCGCCCAGTTGCGCGCGCAATACGGGCTGGACAAGCCCTTCATCGCGCAGCTAGGACTGTACCTGGGGCAGGTGCTGCGCGGCGACCTGGGCCATTCCTATTTCTTCAACCTGCCGGTGACGCAGCTGATCTGGGATCGCGTGCCGGCCACGCTGCTGCTGGTCGTGACCTCGGTGCTGGGCGCCTTCCTGGCCGGCACGCTGCTGGGCACGCTGGCCGCGCGCAAGCCCAACGGGCCGCTGTCGCAGGGCATCACGCTGCTGTCCATCGTCGGCTACTCGGCGCCGGTGTTCTGGACCGGCATCCTGCTCATCATCCTGTTCGCGTCGATGCTGCCGATCTTCCCGGTGTCGGACATGCGCACGGCGGGCGCGTCCGAGCTGGGCTGGGCCGGCGCGCTGGACGTGCTGCATCACCTGGTGCTGCCGGCCTGCACGCTGGGCTTCGTCTACCTGGCGCAATACAGCCGGCTGGCGCGCGCCAGCGTGATCGAGGCGCTGTCCGCCGACTACATCCGCACCGCGCGCGCCAAGGGCCTGCCCGAGCGCACGGTGCTGTACAAGCACGCGCTGCGCAACGGCGTGCTGCCGGTGGTGACGATGCTGGGCCTGCAGTTCGGCAACGTGCTGGCAGGCGCCATCCTGGTCGAGACGGTCTTCAACTGGCCCGGCCTGGGCCGGCTGGCCTTCGACTCGGTGCTGCGGCGCGATTATCCGACGCTGCTGGGCATTCTGCTGTTCGCCTCCTTGCTGGTGGTGGTGATGAACCAGCTCACCGATCTGGCCTATCGGCTGGTCGATCCCCGGATCAAGACATCATGAGCCAGACTCCCGCCGCGCCGCCGAGCGCCGTATCCGCTGTATCCGTCTCGTCCGCCACGTCCGCCACGTCTGTTTCATCCGTCGCCGTCGCCGCCGCCCCGGCCGCCGTGGCGACGGGCGCTGCCGCCCCGCCCGGCCGCGCGCCGGCCCGCCAGTCGCGCGAGGCGCTGCGCGCCTTCCTGCGCAATCCCTCGGCCGTCGTCGGCGTGCTGCTGCTGGCGGCCGTGCTGGCCGTAACGCTGTTCGGCCCGGCGCTGATGCCGGCCGATCCCTTCGAGATCGTCAGCGCGCCGATGGAGCCGCCCGGCGCCGAATTCCTGCTGGGCACGGACTACCTGGGGCGCGACGTGCTCACTGGCCTGGTGCACGGCGGCCGCGCCACGCTGCTGGTGGGCGTGGTGGCGGCGGTGCTGTCGGTGCTGATCGGGGTGACGGTGGGCGCGCTGGCCGGCTACTACGGCGGCTGGATCGACGAGGCGCTGATGCGCGTCACCGAGTTCTTCCAGGTGCTGCCCACGCTGCTGTTCGCCATGGTGTTGGTGACGCTGTTCTCGCCGTCGCTGGCGACGATCGCCATCGCCATCGGCGTGGTCAGCTGGACAGGCACGGCGCGGCTGGCGCGCGGCGAGTTCCTGCGGCTCAAGCGGCGCGAGTACGTGCTGGCCGAGCGCGTCATCGGCGCGGGCGACGCGCGCATCATCTGGCGTGTGATCCTGCCCAACGCGCTGGCGCCGCTGATCGTGTCGGCCACGCTGGCGGTGGGCACGGCGGTGCTGTTCGAGGCCGGACTGTCGTTTCTGGGCCTGGGCGATCCCAACGTCATGAGCTGGGGGCTGATGATAGGCAGCAACCGCCCCTACATCCTGACCGCGTGGTGGGCCGTGACGCTGCCGGGCGCGGCCATCTTCTTGACGGTGCTGGCGGTGAGCCTGATCGGCGACGGCCTGAACGACGCGCTCAATCCGGCGTCCAGGGGACGGCTATGAACGCCGCCGTCCTGCAAGTGACGACGCCCGGCGATGCGCCGGCGGCCGGCGCGGCCGATCCGGTGCTGCGTGTCGAGAACCTGACGCTGGCTTTCCGCGCGCGCGGTCGCAGCGCCGACGTGCTCAATGCGGTCAGCTTCGAGCTGCGGCCGGGCGAGACGCTGTGTCTGGTGGGCGAGTCCGGCTGCGGCAAGAGCATGACGGCGCTGGCCATCATGCGGCTGGTGCCCGAGCCGGGACGCATCGGCGGCGGCCGCGTGCTGCTGCGCGGCGAGGACCTGGCCGCGCGCGACGAGGGCGCGATGCGGCAGGTGCGCGGCAACAGCATTTCCATGATCTTCCAGGAGCCGATGACCGCGCTGAATCCGGTCTACACGGTGGGCGAGCAGATCGCCGAGCCGCTGCGGCTGCACCAGGGCCTGGACAAGGCGCGGGCGCGGGCGCGCGCCATCGAGATGCTGCGCTCGGTGGGCATACCGGCGCCCGAGCGGCGCGTGGATGACTATCCGCACCAGATGTCCGGCGGCATGCGCCAGCGCGTGATGATCGCCATCGCGCTGGCCTGCGATCCGGCCGTGCTGATCGCCGACGAGCCGACCACCGCGCTGGACGTGACGGTGCAGGCGCAGATCTTCGACCTGCTGCGCGAGCAGCAGGCGCGGCGTGGCACGGCGGTGCTGATGATCACGCACGACATGGGCGCGGTGTCCGAGATGGCCGACCGCATCGTGGTGATGTATGGCGGGCGCATCGTCGAGCAGGGCGCCTGTCGCGACGTGCTGGCCGAGCCGCTGCATCCGTACACGCAGGGCCTGATCGCCTGCCTGCCGGAGCTGGACCGCGAGCCGGACGAGGCGCGGCCGGACCTGCCGGAGATCCCCGGCGTGGTGCCGTCGATCTGGGATCGCGGCCCAGGCTGTCCGTTCCAGGCGCGCTGCGAGCGGGCGATGCAGCGCTGCCGCGAGGCGTTTCCGCCGCTGGCGCGGCCGTCGCGGGCCGGCGCGATACGCATGGACGTCGATGCCGCGGCGGCTACCGACGCCGCTGCATCCGGCGCGGAGCATGGCGTGGCCTGCTGGCTTTATGTGGAGGCGCAAGCATGATCCAGACCCAGACCCAGACCCAGACCCAGACCCAGATTCCCATCCAGACTCAGGCCCCGGCCTCGGCCGTCTCCGCGCCGCTGCTGTCGGTGCGCGACCTGGCCGTGCATTTCCCCGTATCGAGCGGCGGCGGCCGGACCGCCACGGTCAAGGCCGTGGACGGCGTGTCCTTCGAGCTGGCGCGGGGCCGCACGCTGGCCATCGTGGGCGAGTCGGGCTCCGGCAAGACCACCACGGCGCTGTCGGTGCTGCGCCTGTCCGAGCCCACCGCCGGGGCCATCCATTTCGACGGGCAGGACCTGACCGCCTTGCGCGGCGAGCCATTGCGGCGCATGCGCCGCCGGCTGCAGCTGGTGTTCCAGGATCCGTATTCCTCGCTCAATCCGCGCCAGCGCGCCGGCGACATCGTGCGCGCGCCGCTGGACCTGATGGACATCGGCCCGGCGGCGGGGCGCGCGGCGCGCGTGGCCGAGATGTTCGAGCTGGTGGGCCTGCGGCAGGACCAGCAGGCGCTGTATCCGCACCAGTTCTCCGGCGGCCAGCGGCAGCGGCTGAACGTGGCGCGGGCGCTGGCCAGCGGGCCGGACCTGATCGTCTGCGACGAGCCGGTGTCGGCGCTGGATATCGCCATCCGCGCGCAGATCCTGAACCTGTTGCGCCGCATCCAGCGCGAGCGCGGTCAGTCCTTCCTGTTCATCTCGCACGACATGGCGGTGGTCGAGCACATCTGCGACGACATCGCGGTGATGTACCTGGGCAAGATCATCGAGCGCGCCTCGCGTCGCGCCTTCTTCACGCGGCCGCTGCATCCCTACAGCGTCGCGCTGATGTCGGCGGTGCCCACCGTGCGCGGCGGGCGCGAGGCCGCCACGCGCCGCGTGCGGCTGTCTGGCGATCCGCCCAGCCCGGTCGATCCGCCGCCGGGCTGCCGGTTCGCGGGGCGCTGTCCGGCCGCGCGGCCAGCCTGTTCCGCCAGCGAGCCGCCGCTGCGCGAGGTGGCGCCAGGCCATGGCGTGGCCTGCCATTTCGTCGAGCTGCGCGACGGCGCGCTGGTCGCGCCGCTGTAGATGACGACAAGTTCAGCGGCCGGCAAGTTCATGGGCGCGCCGCGCCCGGCCTCGGCCTAGGCTGCCGGGCTGCGCGGCCGCCTCCCGCTATGCAGCCTGCTCACTATCCCGCCACAGGAGTCCGATCCATGTCCCAACCCGCCGTTCCGACCACGATCTACCAGGCCCGCAGTATCCTGACCATGAATCCGGCCCGGCCGCGCGCCACCCACGTGGCGGTGCGCGACGGCCGCATCCTGGGCGTGGGCGGGCTGGATGAGCTCAAGACCTGGGGACCGGCCCAACTGGACCGGCGCTACGCCGATCGTGTGCTGATGCCCGGCCTGGTGGAAGGCCACTGCCATCTGCCCGAGGGCGGCATGTGGAAGTTCGTGTATGTGGGCTACTACGATCGTCGCGGTCCGGACGGCAGGACCTGGCCCGGACTCAAGAGCTTCGAGGCGGTGGCGGCGCGGCTGCGCGATGCCGAGGCCGCGCTGCCGGCGGACCGGACGCTGATCGGCTGGGGCTTCGATCCGATCTACTTCGGCGGCGAGCGCATGGACCGCCGCCACCTGGACGCCGTGTCCAGTCAGCGGCCGGTGGTGGTGATGCACGCCAGCATGCACCTGATGAACGTGAACGGCGCCATGCTGGCGCGGGCCGGCATCGATGCCGATACCGATGTGGACGGCATCACCCGCCTGCCCGACGGCAGCCCCAGCGGCGAGCTGTGTGAATTCGCCGCCATGTTTCCCGTGATACGCCTGATCGGCAACCCCTTCCGCACCGTGGGCCTGTCGGAAGACGGGCTGCGGCTGTTCGGGCAGGTGGCGCGGCGCGCCGGCGTCACCACCGCGACCGATCTGGTGAACGAGCTGGAAGGGGAAGGGCTGGCGCGGCTGTCGCGCATCACGGCCGAGCCGGACTATCCGGTGCGCATCGTGCCGGCGGCCTCGGCGCTGGCCTTTCCGGGCGATCCGGCGCGCTGCCTGGAAACGCTGCGCGCCGCCACGGCGCTGAACCACGACAAGCTGCGCCTGGGCATGGTCAAGCTGGTGGTCGACGGCTCGATCCAGGGTTTCACGGCGCGCCTGCGCTGGCCCGGTTATCACAACGGCGCGCCCAACGGTATCTGGGTGACGGCGCCGGGCGAGCTGGACGGGCTGGTGCAGGCCTATCACGAGGCCGGCGCGCAGCTGCACATCCACACCAATGGCGACGAGGCCACGCAGGTGGCGATCGAGGCGGTGGCACGGGCGCTGGCGCGACACCCTCGGCCGGACCACCGGCACACGCTGCAGCACTGCCAGATGGCGGACGCGGCGCAGTTCCGGCGCATGGCCAGCCTGGGCCTGTGCGCCAACCTGTTCGCCAACCACATCTACTACTGGGGGGACGCGCACTACGCGCAGACGATGGGGCCGGACCGGGCCGAGCGTATGGACGCCTGCGCCACGGCGGCGCGCGAGGGCGTGCGTTACGCCATCCACTCCGACGCGCCGATCACGCCGCTGGGGCCGCTGTTCACCGCCTGGTGCGCGGCCACGCGAACGACATCCTCGGGCCGGGTGCTGGGCGAGTCCGAGCGCATAGGCGTGGACGAGGCGCTGCGCGCCATCACGCTGGGCGCGGCCTACACGCTGCACATGGATCATCTGGTCGGCTCCATCGAGGTCGGCAAGCACGCCGATTTCTGCGTGCTGGAGGACGATCCCTCGGCCTTGCCGGCCGAGCGCCTGAAGGACGCGCGGGTGCTGGGCACCGTCGTCGGCGGCCGGCCGATGGCCTCGGACGCCTGAGATGGACGGCGCAAGGGGCGGACGCATCCCGCTGACCGTGGTCGGCGGTTTCCTGGGCGCGGGCAAGACCACGCTGCTGAACCATGCGCTGGCGCAGGACCGGCGGCGCGCGGCAGTGCTGGTGAACGACTTCGGGCCGGTGGACGTGGATGCCGGGCTGCTGGCGGACAGCGCGGGGCAGGTGCTGCGGCTGGCCAACGGCTGCGTCTGCTGCTCGCTGGCCGGCGGCCTCGACGAGGCGCTGGCGCGGGTGCTGGCGCTGGATCCGCCGCCGGAATGGATCGTGATCGAGGCCAGCGGCGTGTCCGACCCCGCGCGCATCGCGCAGGTCGGGCTGGCCGATCCGCTGTTGCAACTCGAAGGCGTGGCAGTGCTGGTCGATGCCGCCGCGATCCGCGAGGTGGCAGCCGATCCCTTGCTGACGGACACGGTGGCGCGGCAGTTGCGCGCGGCCGATCTGCTGGTGCTGAACAAGACCGATCTGGTGTCCGGGCAGGAGCTGGACGCGCTGCGGCATTGGTTGCATGGCCAGACCGGCGGCACGGCCATGGTCGAGGCGCGCGAGGGCCGCGTCGGGCTGGAGTGCCTGGAAGGGGAATGGGACGCCCGTGCTTGCGGGTGCGGCGCCTGCGATACGAAGCACGGCCACGCGCACGGGCCGCAGGAGGATCCTGCGCATCCCTTCGATACCTGGGTCTGGCGCGCGCCGCCGCTGCTGGACGCGCGCCGTTTCGCGGATCAGATGAAGCTCCTGCCACGACCGTTGATGCGCGCCAAGGGCTGGGTGCGCACCGACCGGCATGGCTGGGTGCTGGCGCAATGGGCGGGCCGGCGGCTGCGCTTCGACGCGCAGGCGCGGCGTCCGGACGATGTCGTCGAACCCGGACTGGTGCTGATCGGCATGCGCGGGGCCGTTGGCGAGGATGAGATCGCTGCCTGCCTGGACGCGGCGGCCCTCGGCTGAACGCGGCTTGCCGCCCGCGCGTGGGGCGCTTCGGCCTTCCTGCCTGCCTTCTGGTGCAAGCGATTCCCCCCGTCTGGTTCTAGTCCATCCAACGGTGGCCGCGTACCTTGATCCTGACGATGGCGCATGCCGCGCGGGCCTGGGCGGCGCGCCGTTCCGCGACTACAGGCCCACAGAGGAGAGCAGGCAATGGGGACCACCATGGACAAGAGCGTCAGCGCGGAAATGCTGGCCGAGTTCGCGGCCGCATGGAACCGGCATGACATCGATGCGCTGATGTCCTTCATGAGCGAGGACTGCGTGTTCCTGACCGTGGCCGGACCGGAGCAGTGGGGCGCGCGGCACGAGGGGCCCGACGCCGTGCGCCGCGCCTTCGCGGCGGCCTGGCAGAACTTTCCGGACGCGCAGTGGCGCAACGGCCGGCACTGGGTCTGCGGCGAGCATGGCGTGTCGGAATCTACCTTCACCGGCACGGCGGCGGACGGCTCGCGCGTCGAGGCCGACATGGTGGACGTGTTCACCTTCAAGAACGGCAAGATCCAGGTCAAGAACGCCTACCGCAAGCAGCGCCCGGCCTTGCCGGCGCGCGCCTGAGGCGGCCGCCGCCCCGACACCGCAGGGAGCCCAAGCATGGACGCTCGCATGGATGCGCAGATGAATGCCCGCATGGACGCTTCGACGCCGGGCCGCCCCGGCCCCCGGCCCCACGACCCGGCCTACGATCCGCTGGTGTCGCCGCCGGGGCGGGGCCAGGACTACGCGCCCACCTACTGGGTCGCCACCGCCGGGCCGCCGCCGCAGGACGACGGCCCGGTCAATGGCGACATGGAGGTGGACGTGGCCGTGGTCGGCTCGGGCTTCACCGGGCTGTCGGCCGCGCTGACGCTGGCGCGCGACTACGGCGTGCGCGCGGTGGTGCTGGAGGCCAACCGCGCGGTCTGGGGCTGCACCAGCCGCAACGGCGGCCAGGGCCAGAACGCCTCGGGGCGGCTGTACCGCTCGCAGTGGATCCAGCGCTGGGGGCTGGATACGGCCCGCCGGCTGGACGCCGAGATCCGCGAGGGCTTCGAATACTGGAAGAGCCTGGTGGCGCAGGTGGACTGCGACGCGCAGCCGGGCGGCCATCTGTATACGGCGCATCGCCAGAAGAAGATGGCCTTCCTGGAGAACGAGAGCCGCGTCATGCGCGAGGTCTTCGGCTACGACACGCGCATGCTGAGCAAGGACCAGCTGCGCGAGCGCTACGTGGACGATCACGAGGCCGTGGGCGCGCTGCTGGAGCCGGACGGCGTGGGCGTGCATCCGCTCAAGCTGGCCTACGGCTACCTGCGCCAGGCGCGCGCGCTGGGCGCGAGCATCCATCCGTCCAGCCCGGTGCTGGGCTGGCGCGCGCAGAACGGCGCCTATCTGTTGCAGACCCCCGGCGGCACGGTGCGCGCGCGGCGCGTGGCCTTCGCCACCGGCGGCTACACGGCGCAGGGCGTGAATCCGCTGCTGGACAACCGCATCATGCCGGTGCTGTCCAACTCGCTGGTGACGCGCGCGCTGTCGCCGGCGGAGCTGGAGGCGGCCGGCCTGAAGAGCACCGTCTTCATCACCGACACGCGCACATTGCGCTTCTACTACCGGCTGCTGCCGGACGGCCGCGTGCAGATCGGCAGCCGCAGCGCGGTCCACGGCGCCGACGCGCAGAACCCGCGCCACCTGGCCTTGCTCAAGGCCGGGCTGGTGCGCAAGTTCCCGTCGCTGCGCGATGTGGACGTGGACTATTCCTGGTGGGGCTGGGTGGACGTCAGCCACGACATGATGCCGCGCGTGACCCAGCCGGATCCCGCGCAGCAGGTCTATTACGCGTTTGGCTATGGCGGCAACGGCGTGTCGTTCTCGGCGCATGCCGGCCGTCGGCTGGCGCAGCGGCTGATGGGCCAGGACGGCCTGAAATGGGACCTGCCGATCTACGACTCGCCCTTGCCTGGCCATCTGTTCGCGCCGTTCCGCCGGCTCGGCCAGAGCCTGCTGTACCGCTGGTACTACCTGCGCGACGAGATGTTGTGAAGACGGGGGCCGGCGCGCCGGCCCCCTTCAGGCCGCTGCCCGCAAGCGGTAGCGGCGCACCACCTCGGCCAGCCGGGCGATGCCCGGGTCGATCTGCTCCAGCCGGATCGAGGTGAAGCCCACCCGCAGGAAGTTGCGCGGCGCGCTGGCGCCGTCCATGAAGAACACATTGCCCGGCTCGATCACCACGCCGTCGGCCAGCGCGGCCTCGGCCAGCTCGGCGGCGTCCAGCCAGGGCGGACCCTCCAGCCAGCAGAACGAGGACCCGGTGATGGGCGCGGCGCGGAAGTCCGGCAGGTGGCGCGCCAGCGCGCGCGCCAGCTCGGCGCCGCGCTTCTGGTACTCCTGCGACTGGCGCCGCAGCAGCGAATGGTGGTGGCCCAGCGAGATGAACAGCGAGAAGGCGCGCTGGATGTAGGCGGACGGATGGCGCAGCATCAGCCGGCGCAGCGCGCGCAGCTCGACCGCCAGCTCGGGCGGGGCGACGATGTAGCCGATGCGCAGGCCCGGCGCGAAGGACTTGGCCAGGCTGCCCACGTAGATGACGCGGCCCTCGCGGTCCAGGCTCTTGAGCGCCGGCACCGGCTCGGCGCCCCAGCGGCTCTCGCTCTCGAAATCGTCCTCGATGATCATGCTGTCGGCCTGGCTGGCCAGGGCCAGCAGGCTGTCGCGGCGTTCGGGCGATAGCGTGACGGACGTGGGGCATTGATGGCCGGGCGTGACGAACACGTAGTCGCAGCCCAGCAGCTGGGTGCCGGTGATCAGGCCTTGTGCATCGACCGGCAGCGGCAACAGGTGACGGGTGTGGCTGGCGAAGATGTTGCGCGCGTCGGGATAGCCCGGGTCTTCCATGCCGACCACGGTGTCGTCGTTGACCAGCAGGTCGGCCAGCAGGTAGAGCGCGTGCTGCGCGCCCACGGTGATGACGATCTCGGAGGCATCGGCCCAGACGCCCCGGCGCGGCAGCACCTGGGTGCGGATCTGCTCGATCAGCGCGGGGTCGTCGTGGGTGATGAGGTCCGGCGCCCAGCTGCGGATGTCCAGCACCGACAGCGCCTTGATACAGCACTCGCGCCATTCGGCGGTGGGAAACAGGTCCTGGTCGAACTGGCCGTAGACGAAGGGGTAGGGCTGCTTCTGCCAGTCGCGCGGCTTGACGATATTGCGTTGCAACGAGGGGCGGAAACGCAGTCGCTCGTCCCAGCGCGCGGGGCGCCGCGAGTCATCGGCCGCCGTTGTTGCGGCGGGCGCGCCATGGCCCTGCGCGGGATTCTGCAGGTGCCCCTGCATGACCGAGTCGCTGACGAAATGGCCGCTGCGCTCGCGCGACACCAGATAGCCCTCGCTGACCAGCTGCTGGTACGCGAACACCACCGTGTTGCGCGCGATGCGCAGGTGATCGGCCAGGTGGCGGCTGGACGGCACCGGCGCGCCGGGCGGCAGGTGGCCGCTGAGGATGGCCGAGACCAGCATCTGGCGCACGCGGCCCTGCAGGCTGAGATTGGGGGCGCTTTCGCGTTCGAACAGACGTTCCCACAACACAGGCTTGAGCATCGCGGCCTGGCTGGACATGGCGGCTCCTTCTGAGGGCGGCGGGCGCGGCCGCCAGTGGCGGGGCGTCCGGTGCCGGCGCGCCGTGAAGGGCGGCCGGTTCCGTTCTCCAGCATAGAGGAGCGGGCGGCGGCAAGGAATGGGGGATTGCCCTGCCGGTCGCCGTATCGCGGGTTCAGACGCAACGCCGGACGCAACTGCGGACGCAGCGTCAGATCCGGCCCTTCCAGGGTATCGCCAGCCGTTCCAGGTAGCGCACCAGCAGGTCGAAGGCAAAGGCGAAGGCGCCGATCACGATGATGCCCATGATGACGGTGTCGCTGGCCAGGAACTGCGCGGCGTTCAGCACCATGAAGCCCAGTCCCCGGTCGGCCGCCACCATCTCGGCCGCCACCAGCGTGGTCCAGCCCACGCCGATGCCGATGCGCATGCCGGTGAAGATTTCCGGCAGCGCGGCCTTCAGGATCACGTGCCGCACGATCTGCGCGCGCGAGCCGCCCATGGCGTAGGCGGCGTGGATCTGCTCGATCGACACCGAGCGCACGCCGGCGCGCGCGGCGATGGCCATGGGCGCGAAGATGGCCAGGTAGATCAGGAAGATCTTCGGGAATTCGCCGATGCCGAACCAGATGATGACCAGCGGCAGGTAGGCCAGCGGCGGCAAGGGGCGGTAGAACTCGATCGGCGGATCCAGCACGCCGCGCGCCCAGCGGTTCACGCCCATCAGGATGCCGGCCGGGATGGCGGTCAGGCAGGCCAGGAAGAACGCGCCGAACACGCGCGACAGGCTGGCCAGCGCGTGCTCGGCCAGCGTCGAGTTGGCCACGCCGTCGGTCATGGCGGACACGAACTTGCCGTACACCGCCAGCGGCGAGGGCAGGAACAGCGGCTTGACCCAGCCGGCCTCGGTCACCAGGAACCACAGGCCCAGCAGCGCGACGCTGGTCAGCAGGCTGATGTGGCCGCTGTAGCCCGCGCCCGGCGCGCCGTAGACCTTGCCGGGCGAGGGCGGCCGGCGGCGCGGCCGCGCCGCGTCAGGCATGGACGGCGTGCTCATCGGCGGCGGCGCGCTCGTCGCCGTAGATGATGCCGAGGACTTGTTCGCGCATGGCGATGAAGTCCGGACTGGATTTGATGCCACGTCCATCGCGGGTCTCCAGGAAGCGCCGGTTGAAGTCCGGCGTGAAGGTGTGGGTGATGCGTCCGGGGCGCGGCGACATGACGATCAGCCGCGAGCTCAGGAACAGTGCCTCTTCCACGCTGTGGGTGATGAAGAAGAACATCTTTCCGGTCTCGCGCCAGATGTCCAGCAGCAGCTCCTGGATGGTCTCGCGGGTGAGCGCGTCCAGCGCCGCCATGGGCTCGTCCATCAGCAGCATGGCGGGATCGCAGGTCAGCGCGCGGGCGATGCCCACGCGCTGCTGCATGCCGCCGGACAGCTGGTAGATCATGTGGCGGTGGAAGTCCTGCAGCCCGACCAGCTCCAGATTGCGGCGGGCGCGGGCGCGCCGGGTCTGCTTGTCCACGCCCTGCAGCATCAGGCCGAACTCGGTGTTCTCCAGCACGTTCAGCCAGGGCAGCAGCGCGTGCTTCTGGAACACTACGCCGCGATCGGCGCCGGGGCCTTCGATGGGCCGGCCGGCCAGCGTGATGCGGCCCTCGGTGGGCGACAGAAAGCCCGCCAGCAGGCTCAGCAGCGTGGTCTTGCCGCAGCCGGATGCTCCCAGCGCCACCACGAACTCGCCGGGCTGTATGGTCAGGTTGACGTTCTGCAGCGCGACCACCGGGCCGCTGTCGTGCAGGCCGGGATAGGTGACGCTGACTCGGTCGGCGCACAGCACGCGCGCCTCGGGTGACTGCATGGGCATGCCTGTTCCCCTTGATCGATGGCGTCGGGATCCGGCCAGGGCCGGATCCCGACGAGGCCGGCGCCGCGGCTGCGGCCCGGCCGCCCGCTTATTTTGCCGCCGCCTTGGCGTACTGGTCCGTCACGTAGGGGCTGTAGTCTCCCAGCGCCTTGTCGATCTGCTTCTGTTCCTTCAGGAACTGCGCGCTGGCATTGAAGGCACGCGTGGCGCCGGCTTCCTTGTCGCCGCCCAGCCAGGTGCCCGAGGCCTGCTCGGCAGCGGTCGGGAACACCAGCAGGCCCAGAGCCTCTGCCACGTCCTCGGGCTTGCCGCCGATCAGCTTGACGATGTGCTTGACCTGCGGCGAGTCGGCCGTCCAGGCCGCCGGGTTGGCGCGGTAGGCGGCATAGGACTTGGCCAGCACGCCGGTGAAGGCGGCCATGAACTTGGGGTTCTTCTCGGCCCAGGCGCGGTCGGCCACCAGGCCGTCGAAGGTGGGCACGCTGGCTTTGCCGATCTGCTCGGAGTCGGCGATGATCTTGCCGCTCTTGGCAATCTCGGTCAGCGCCGGCGGCCAGACATAGGCCGCGTCGATGTCGCCGCGCGCCCAGGCCGCGACGATCTGCGGCGGCTGCATGTTCAGGATGCGTACGTCGCGCGGCGGGATCTTCCAGACCTGTTCCAGCCCGACCAGCAGGTGGAAGTGCGAGGTCGACACGAACGGCGTGGCGACGCGCTTGCCCTTCAGGTCGGCGGTGCTTGCGATGCCCGAGCCGTTGCGCGCCACCAGCGCCTCGGACTTGCCGATGTTGTCCAGCACCCAGAACAGCTGCAGGTCCACGCCGCGCGTGGCGGCGGCGGTGATGCCGGTCGAGCCCAGCACGCCCACGGGCACCTTGCCCGAGGCCAGCGCGGTGGAAATGTCGCCGCCGGACGTGAACTGGCGCCAGTCGACCTGGTAGCCGGCGTCCTTCAGGGCGGCGTCCATGCTGCCGTCGGCGATGGCGGTCAGGAAGGGGCCGACGATCAGCTGGTAGCCGACCACCAGCCTGGTCTGGGCCTGGGCGGAAGCCGCCAGCAACAGCGCGGCCAGGCCGACGGGCAGGCAGCGGCGGATGATGCGCAAACTCGCGTTCATGGTGATCTCCGTGGGTGAGACCGCGTCCCGGCGCGTCCGGCTGCTCCGCGTCGCTGCGGTGTGATGCCAGTTTGCCCGGATGGGGATGGAACGCTAGGGCCAGATGGGGGGATCAATAGGTGCCACGGTGGGGCCGATGGCGGGCGGCGCACCGGATGTGGCCGGCAGCCGCCATGGGCGCCTGCCGGTAGAATGCCTACGCCTTGCCGTCCAGGCGGCTGCCCGGAAGACTGGCCTGATGGCCGCCGTGACGGGCCGCGTGGCGACAGGGCGTGGACGCCGGACCGGCACAACGGGAAGAACAATGATGGGTGCGCAGCTCGAAATCGAATCGGCCAGGGAGGCGGCGCTGTCCTTCGACGTCACCAGGACGGTCGTGCTGGGACGGTATATCCAGGCTTGGGGCATGCCGGCGCACCGCGTCGTGATGACAGGGCGCGCGGGGCAGGCGCGGATCGAGATCTATCATTTCCCGCCGGCGGCGAGCGCGCATCCGGCCCGCTACGCGACCGTGGGCCTGTCCCGCGTCCATCACAAGACCGGAGCGGCTCACGCCGAATGGATGATGGCGCTGGAAGCAGGCCTGGGCGGGGAAGGCGTGGACCGGGTGTACGGCTATTTCTGCGACCTGATCGCCCACAGCATCGAGAACACGGACGGTTCCGAGCCGCCGCGCGTGATGGGCGCCAGCCCGCTCGCGCCGCAGAAGTGGACCGCGAAGGCCATCCTGATCGACGAGCTGCGCGGGGAAAGCGAGGAACTGGAGCGCATTCCGGTCGGCAGCGAGACGGTAGCGCTGCAATGGGTGGTGCCCATCAGCCAGAAGGAGGCCGCGCTGATCCTGGAGCAGGGCATCGATGCCTTCGACGCCTACATCGAGGACCTGGCGCATTCCATCATCGATCCCGCGCGTCCGGCGTAGGCCGGATGGCGCATCGCGCCGCCGCCCGGCTGCGGCCTTATCCGCCGGCGCTCAACCGTCCTCGGGCAGATACCCGCTATACCCCATCAACGCCGACAGCCGCTTGGCCACGTTGCCGACGATCTGCCCAACCTGGGCGATATCGGGGCTGACCTTCTGGTCGATGCGCTCGATGTGCGGCACGTTGATGGCCGCGATCACGTGGTC
>NZ_JAGTJY010000125.1:0-17784 GCF_018195695.1 Achromobacter sp. Marseille-Q0513
ACCATATTCATTTCAGCAATCAGGAGCGCCCGACATGAACGACGCCTTCAGCCACCAATTGTCGATGACCATCCTGATGACGCCAGACATGGCGAACTTCTCAGGCAATGTGCACGGCGGCACCATCCTCAAGTACCTGGACCAGGTGGCCTATGCCTGTGCCAGCCGCTACGCCTGCCACTACGTGGTGACCCTGTCGGTCGACCAGGTGGTGTTCCGCGAGCCCATCCACGTGGGCGAGCTGGTGACCTTCCTGGCGGCGGTGAACTTCACCGGCCGCACCTCGATGGAGATCGGCATCAAGGTCGTGACCGAGGACATCCGCAAGAAGCTGGTGCGCCACACCAACAGCTGCTACTTCACGATGGTGGCGGTGGACGAACACGGCGTGCCCGCCGAAGTGCCGCCGCTGAACCCGGCCACGCTGGAGGAAAAGCAGCGCTTCGTGGCCGCACGGCTGCGGCGCGAGCTGCGCCAGGAAATGGAGCGCCGCCACGGCGAGATCAAGCGCGACACCGCGGGGTAGGAGGGCCCACCCCCGAGCGCTTGCGCGCTCCCCCTCAAGGGGGCATGCCTGCGGACCGGCGAAGCCGGCTCCGCGGCATTCCGCTGAAACCATTCTTCTTGCGACCGATATGGCCGCTCTTCTGGCCGGCATGCAAAACGGGGGCCTGTGGCCCCCGTTTGTGTGCGTGCAGCTCGAGACGTTCAGGTTCCGGCCTTCTCCGTCGCGGCGCCGGCGGGCGGCGGCGCGGGATCGCGCTCGCGACCCGTCATGCGCCTGAGCGCCAGCCATTGCTGCGACCAGAAACCGCGACCGTAGTCGCGTCCGCCCTGCTCGGGCAGCTGGTCATGGATGCCGGTGGGACCGTAGTTCGTGCCGAAGCGCGCGGTGCGGAACAGCACGTCCCAGATCGGGAACAGCGCGGCGAAGTTGTAGCCGCCGGCCGGGCCCGGCGACGAGGCGTCGTAGGCGATGGAATGGTGATGCCGGTGAAAGCGCGGGCTGACCAGCAGGCGTTCGCCGATGGCGCCGAAATGCAGGCGCAGGTTGGCGTGCGAGAAGCTCTGCGCCAGCTGGGTGATCGCCACCACCGCCACGAACTGCGCCGGCGGCACGCCCACCAGCTGCGACACGAACACCACGACCACGTCGCGCAGCATGTCGTCCAGCAGGTGGTTGCGGTCGTCGCTCCAGATGGTCATCTGGCGCTGGCTGTGGTGCACCGCGTGCAGCGACCAGAGCCAGCCGAAGCGATGCTGGGCGCGATGGTAGAAGTAGTCGACCGCGTCGAACAGCAGCAGGTAGATGATCAGGCTGACCCAGGCGCGGTCGGTCACGCCCGGCCAGTATTGGTCCAGCTGGAACGGCGCGAACCCCCAGATGTGCAGCTGGCCGAACACGCTGTCCCACAGCGGGTCCACGGTGAAGAACAGCGCCAGGCGGAACACGCCCAGCCGGTGGATCAGCGTGTAGAGCACGTCGATGCCGATCTGGCGGCGGTCGGTCACGGGTTCGACCGGGCGCAGGCGTTGCAGCGGGCCGAACACCAGCACCAGCAGCGCGATCTGCAGCAGGCCGACCAGCAGCCACATGGTGGCGTCGTAGCCGTCCTCGATGAAGTTGCTCAAGCCCAGGTGGAACAGCGCGGGCTGCACGAGGGTCTCGAAGAGCCATTGCTGGCACTCCCCGAACCATTGACTAAGCGTATCCATGATCAGTGATGCGTGGCGATCCAGCCCTTGTAGGCCGGATGCGTATCCAAGGTAGCAAAACAATAGCCCTTGCGCTGCAAGCCTTCAACCAGCGGCTCCAGCACGGCGGGGGCCCAGGGATCCTGGCGCGACCAGATGCCCAGGTGGGCCAGCAGGATGTCGCCGGGCTTGATGTTGCGCAGCGCCTGCTCCAGCAGGCGGGCGTTGGGGAATTTGTCGCTGGGCAGCTCGTCGCCCAGGAAACCGGCCGGCGCCCAACCCACGTGCTCGTAGCCGCATTCGCGGGCCGCCTTCAGCAGCGCCGGCGAGGTCTTGCCGCCCGGCGCGCGGTACAGCGGCAGCATGGCGCGGCCGGTCATCTGCGTGAAACGCGTGGCCGAGCGCTTGATCTCTTCGCAATACTGCTGCGCGGTCCAGGTCTGAACCTTGCCCGTCTGCGGACCGGCGCTGGGCTTGACGCGGAACTTGCCGTCCGGCAGGTCGCCCTGCCAGTAGACGTGGTCATAGGTATGCGAGCCGAAGGCATGGCCCTCGGCGGCGCGCGCCTTCCACCAGGGCGCCCACTGGTCATCCAGGCTGGACCCGTCGGTCAGCGTGCGCTCGTTGGCCAGGAAGAACGTGACCTTGACGTGATGGCGGGCCAGCACGTCGGCCACCAGCGGGGCCACGCCCATGTGGCCGGTGTCGAAGGTCAGGTAGACGGGCTTGTCGCAAGCAGCAGCCGCCGGGGCCGGCCCGGCGGCGCCGGCCAGCGCCGGCAGCAGCGCGGCCAGGCAGGCCGCCGCCGCCAGCTTCGACGGCTCAGCGCGTCGGCGCATGGTTCAGCGTCCAGACGCCGTGCGGCGACTTGCCGACCGGCACCTGCTGCACGACCTTCTTCTGCTCCAGGTCGACCACGGTCAGCTTGCGCGCCCAGCGCGATGTGACCAGCAGGGTCTTGCCGTCGGCCAGCACGTCCATGCAGTCCGGACCGCCCGGCACCGCAAAGGTGTCGGTCACGGCCAGCGTCTGCAGGTCGATGCGGCTGATGGAGTTGGCGGTGCGATTGCTGACGAACAGGTGGCGCTTGTCGCCCTGCGCGCGGAAGGCGTGCGCGCCGGCCGCCGTCTTGATGCGCGTGACCAGCTTGGCCGGGCCGTTGCTGACGTCATAGGCCTCGACGTAGGAATCGCCGGTCAGGGCCACCAGCAGCGTCTTCTGGTCGGGCGTGAGGAACACGTCGGCCGGCGTCTTGCCCACCGACACGGTCCACTTCGGCGTCTGCGTGGCCAGGTCGATGGCGATCAGCTGGTCGCTGTCCTGCAGCGTGACGTAGGCCGTGGTGCTCTTGGCGTCGATCATGATGTGGCTGGGCGTCTTGCCCGCCGGGATGCGCTTGACCAGCTTCAGGTCGAAGCCCTTTTCCAGCGGCTTCCAGGCATAGATGTCGATGTGGTCCAGGCGGTTCGCGGCGGTGACGAACCACTTCATGTCGGGCGAGAACTGCAGCTGGTAGGGATCGACGATGCCGGTCAGCGTGCGCTGCACTTCGCCGGTCTTGGGATCCATCAGCGTGATCGAGTCGCCGGTGGCATTGGCCACCATGAGCGACTTCTCGTCGGGCGTCAGGTACAGGTGATGCGGCTCCTTGCCGGTGGGCACGCGGCGCACTTCCTTGTACGAGGCGGGATCGACGATGCTGACGTTGGCGTCCAGGGAATTCAGGACGAAGATGGGGGCCGAGGCCGCCGCGGCGCTAAGCGCCATCCCTGCGCCGAACAGGGCGCAGCGGACAAAATGCATGGGATTCAATTTCAAGGTCCGGCAAGGGGGGATCTGGCTCCGATCCCGGTGCCCGACATTTTGGCATAGCGGCAAGATAAAAAAGCGGAGGCGCAGGGTTTGGAAACAATCGCCGGCGGCTGTTGCTGGGTCGCAACAACCGCCGGCCTGCCCCGGCGCGCGACGCCGTGTGACGCGGCCGCCGCATGAAGCCGCTACAAGGTTGCGGCCCCCGCGTCAAAGCTTGGCGACCGACACCTCGGTGGCCTTGACGAAGGCCAGCACCTCGGTGCCCACCTGCAGGTCCAGTTCCTTGACCGAACGGGTCGTGATCACCGAGGTGACGATGCCCGCCGGCGTGTCCACGTCCACTTCGGACACCACCGGGCCGAGGATGATTTCCTTGATCTTGCCGCGGAACTGGTTGCGGGCGTTGATGGATTGAATGCTCATGACTTGCTCCCGAATTGAGAAAAACAAAGAAAATCCGCGCCCGCCGTTGCCGGCGCGGGCAATGCTAGATCGCCAGCTTCAAGTGCCGGATGGGAATCACCTGCGCCAGCGGCCGCGACTCCTCTTCCGGCTGGCGCAGGACCACGCGCAGCACGCGCGCCTCCAGCGCGGCGAAGGCGGCCGAACCGCGCGCGCGCGGACGCGCCAGCGGCACGCGCTCGTCCAGCGCCACCCCGCCCTCGTCCAGCACCAGGATGCGGTCCGCCAGCGCCACGGCCTCGCCCACGTCGTGCGTCACCAGCACGGACGTGAAGCCATCGCGCCGCCACAGCGTCTCGATCAGCTGCTGCATGTCGATGCGCGTGAGCGCGTCCAGCGCGCCCAGCGGCTCGTCCAGCAGCAACAGGCCGGGCCGGTGCACCAGCGCCCGCGCCAGCGCGACCCGCTGGCGCTGTCCGCCCGACAGCTGCGCCGGCCAGTCGCCGCCGCGATCGCCCAGGCCGACCTGGCGCAGCACCGCCGCGGCCTGCGCCCGCTCCCGGCGTGGCAGGCCCAGCGCCACGTTGTCCAGCACCGACTTCCACGGCAGCAGTCGCGCGTCCTGGAACATGATGCGGACCCGGTCGTCGGCGCCCCACTGCGGAAACCCGTCGAACAGCACCGGCGAGCGCGCGGGCGGTCCGCCCTGCTCGCCGCTGGGCGCTTCCAGTCCCGCCAGCAGGCGCAGCAACGTGCTCTTGCCGCAGCCGCTGCGCCCGACCACCGCCACGAACTCGCCGGCGGCCAGTTCCAGGTCCAGGCCGCGCAGCACCACGCGCTCGCCGTAGCGCTTGCCCAGCTTGCGCAGCGTCACGCCCAGCGGCGGCGTCGGTCCCGGCTCGGCCTGCGCCGCCTGGGCGTCCGCGTCGGCCTCGGGCCCCGTGCGGGCCGGCCCGTCCAGGTGCCGCAGCAACTCGAACTCGTTGGGGTTGATGAACATGACGGCGGCCTCCCGATACCAGGTCCTGTCCGCGCCCGGCCGCGCGGCCGTCAGCGGGACGCCTCCAGCTTGCGCTGGTCGTCGGTCTTGACGAAGCCGGCGAAGGATTTCTCGGTCACGGCCAGGAACTCGCGCGAGCGGTAGGCCGCCGCGATGTCCTGCACATAGGGCCTGGACAGATCGGCCGTGCGCACCGCCACCAGGTTCTGGTAGATGGGCGTGGTCTTTTCCAGCGCCAGCGCCTCGGTCAGCTTGAGCCCGGACGCCAGCGCGAAATTGCCGTTGACGAAGGAATAGTCGGTGTCCTCCAGCGAGCGCGGCAACTGCGCCGCCTCCAGCGGGATCAGCTTGATCTTCTTCGGATTGGCGGCCACGTCCTTCTCCGACACCCGCAGCGGGTCGTAGCCCTCGCGCAGCTTGACCCAGCCCAGCTCCTGCAGCACCACCAGCGCGCGCGCCTGGTTGGTGGGATCGTTCGGCACGGCCACGCTCACGCCCTCGGGCGCGGCGTCCACGCTCTTGTATTTCCGGCTGTAGATGGCGATGGGCGCGGTCGGCACCTTCACCAGCTCGGACAGTTCCAGCTTGTTCTTGGTCGCGAAGTTCTGCAGGTAGACCACGTGCTGGAACGCGTTGGCGTCCAGCGCGCCCTGCGCCAGGGCGAAGTTGGGCTGCACATAGTCGTTGAACTCGACCACGCGCACCGTGTAGCCCTGCTTTTCCAGGATGGGCTTGATGCCCAGCTTGATCTGGTCGCTGTAGGGCCCGGCGGTGGCGCCGAAGACGATTTCCTTCTTGGCCGGATCGGCCGCGACGGCGGCGCCGGACAGGGCCAGCGCGGCGACGGCGGCGGCCAGTTGACGGAGGGAGGGCTTGCGCAAGACGGACATGGACGACCTCGGAATGGCGTAGGGGAATCAGCGTTTGTCGATGCGCCGGGCGATGGTGTTGCCGGCGAACTGGATGATCTGCACCAGCACGACCAGCAGCGCCACGGTCAGCGCCATCACGTCGGTCTGGAAGCGGTAATAGCCATAGCGGATGGCCAGGTCGCCGATGCCGCCGCCGCCCACCACGCCGGCCACGGCCGAGTAGGACAGGAAGCTCACCGCCAGCACGGTCAGCGCCAGCACCAGGCCGGAGCGCGCCTCCACCAGCAGCACGCGGCGCACGATCTGCAGCTCCGACGCGCCGGCGGCATGCGCGGCCTCGATCACGCCGCGCGGCACCTCGCGCAGCACCTGCTCGACCAGCCGCGCGAAATACGGAATGGCGGCGAAGGACAGCGGCACGGCCGCGGCCACCGGGCCGATCGAGGTGCCGGCGATGACGCGCGTGAACGGCACCAGCGCCACCAGCAGGATGATGAAGGGAAAAGACCGCACGGTATTCACCGTCCAGCTCAACAGCTGATGCAGCACGGGGCGGTCCAGCGACTGGCCCGGCCCGGTCAGGAACACCAGCACGCCCAGCGGCCCGCCCAGCAGGATGGACGCGGACAGGGCGATCGCCAGCATCAGGAAGGTCTGGCCGATGGCCACGCCCAGCTCGGGCAGCAATTGCACGAAGGTATCCAGCATCACGCCACCTCTTCATAGGGATGGGCGGCCTCGCGGATGAGTTCGCGCCCCAGCGCCGAACTCAGGTTCACGTGCGCGCCCGTGATCTCGGCCTGCTCCAGCACCCGGCCGTTCTCCATCACCGCGACGTGGCGGCACAGCGCGCGCACCACGGCCAGCTCGTGCGTGACGATGACGATGGTCACGCCCAGCCGCCGGTTGATATCGCGCAGCACGCCCAGCACGGAACGCGTGGTCTCGGGATCCAGCGCGGAGGTGGGCTCGTCGCACAGCAGCACCGCCGGCTCGCTGGCCAGCGCGCGGGCGATGGCCACGCGCTGCTTCTGGCCGCCGGACAGCTGCGCCGGATGGCTGGCGGACTTGTCCGCCAGCCCCACGATCTCCAGGCACTCGCGCACCCGCGCGGCGATCTGTTCGCGGTCGCGGCCGCCGTGCACGCGCAACGGGAAGGCCACGTTCTCGAACACGGTCTCGTTCTGCAGCAGGTTGAACTGCTGGAAGATCATGCCGATGTTCTGGCGCGCGGCGCGCAGCGCGGACTTGCCCAGGCCGGTCAGCTCGGTGCCGGCCACGTGCACGGCGCCATGGTCGGGCCGCTCCAGCAGGTTGATCAGACGCAGCAGCGTGGACTTGCCGGCGCCGCTCTTGCCGATGATGCCGAAGGTGTCGCCGGCGCGGATCGACAGCGACACGTCGCATACCGCGTCGAAACGGCCCGCCGGCAGGCGGAAGGATTTGCTCACGGCATCCAGCCGGATCACGGGCTGGGGCACGGCGGAAAGCGGGGAAAGCGTCGCGCTCTGGGTCATCGGGTAAATTCGGGAAATGGCAGTCGGTTCATCATGAGGACAGGACTGGGGTCAGGAATACGGCGTGGGTTCGGGCAGCTGGTCCAGCAGCGCGTAGCGGCCCAGGTCGCGGATCTTGTAGGCCACGGGATCGTGCAGCGTGTGCACGCGGGCGTTGCGCCAGTGGCGGTCCAGGCCGTGGCGGTTGTGGGTGGAACTGGCGCCGGTCACGTCGAACAGCTCGGCGCCCACCGACAGCGCCGCGCGATGCGCCAGCACCTTGGCCTGCGCGCCGGCCACGGCGACGCGGCCGCGCTCTTCGGCGGTGACGGACGGGCCGCGCGCCAGCGCCTCGTCCAGCGCCTGCGCCGCCTGGTCGGCCAGCGCGCGGGCCGCCTGCAGCGACAGCCAGAACTCGCCGAAGCGCTCCTGCACGTAGGGATCGTCGGCGTGGCGCTCCACGCCCGAGGCGAACCACGGCCGGGCGGCGTCGCGCACATAGCCGCGCGCGTCCTGGTACGCGCCCTGCGCGATGCCCAGGTACAGATTGGTCATGATCAGCTGCGCCACCTGCGAGCGCAGCGTGGCGCGCGCGGTCGGCGTGGCGCCCGGCGCCTGCAGCACCTGCACGGCCTCGAGCCGCACATGGTCGAAGCGCACCGTGCCGCTATCAGTCTGGCGCTGGCCGAAGGCGTCCCAATCCGGGTTGACGGTGATGCCCTCGACGCGCGTCGGCAGCGCGGCGATCAGCGCCGTGCCGGACGGCTTGTGCCAGGCCGAGAAGGTCAGCAGGTCCGAGCCCACCGAACCCGAGCTGAAGCTCTTGACGCCGTCGATGCGATAGCCGTCCAGCTCGGCGCGCGCGACCACGCGGCGGTCCAGCGGATTGAGCGCATTGCCCCAGAACATGTTGCGCGCCACGGTCGGTTCCAGGAAATAGGCGTGCTGCTCGGGCGTGCCGTAGAGCAGCACCCCGGCCACCTGCAGATGGTGGAAACCGAATACGTGCGCCAGCGCGCTGTCGGCCTGGGCCAGCCGGCGCACGGCGCCCAGGACCGTCGACCAGCTGGCGCCTGCCCCGCCATGCGCGGTCGGCACCGACAGCCGCAGCAGGCCGCTCTGGCGGATCAGTTCGCGCTCGCGGGCGGCATGTCCGCCCAGGCGGTCGCGCTCGACGGCGGTGGCGGCCAGCGCCTGCGCCAACGTTTCGAGCGCCTCGGCAGGCGTGGGCGGCGGCGCGTCGGCCGCGCGCCCGGAAGCGGCGCCCGCGCCGTCGTCGCGGCGCGCGTCCTGCACGGTTTGGATCTTGGCCATCATCACTCCTGGATGGCCGGCTCAGGCCGGCCGGTAAGCGGGGTTCCAGCGCAGCAGGCGCCGCTCCAGCGCGCGGGCCAGCGCGTCCGCGCCCTTGCCCAGCAGCGCGTAGAGCAGGATGCCCAGCAGCACCACGTCGGTCTGCAGGAACTCGCGCGCGTTCATGGTCATGTAACCGATGCCGGACTGCGCCGAGATGGTCTCGGTCACGATCAGCACCACCCACACCAGGCCCAGCGCGAAGCGCAGGCCCACCAGCATGGACGGCAACGCGCCGGGCAGGATCACGTCGCGGTACAGGCGCCAGCCGCTCAGGCCGTAGGACCGGCCCATCTCGATCAGCGCCGGATCCACCGAGCGGATGCCGTGGAACGTGTTGAGATAAACGGGAAAGAACACGCCCACCGACAGCAGCGCCAGCTTGGCGGTCTCTTCGATGCCGAACCACAGGATGAACAGCGGGATCAGCGCCAGCACCGGGATGTTGCGGATCATCTGCAGCGTGGTGTCCAGCAGCGTCTCGGCGCGGCGCGACGCGCCGTTCAGCAGGCCCAGCGCCAGGCCCAGCCCGCCGCCCAGCAGCAGGCCCCACAAGGCGCGCAACGCGCTGACGCGCAGATGCAGCCACAGCTCGCCCGACACGGCCAGCGACCAGGCCGCGGCGGCCACGGCCGAGGGCGCGGGCAAGATGCGCGAGGACAGCCAGCCGGCCTGCGCCGCCAGCTGCCACAGCGCCAGGATGCCCAGCGGCACCAGCCAGGGCGCCAGCGCCGCGCGCCAGCCGCGTTCGGGGCGCGTATCCATCAGCTGGCCGCGACCTTCGGCACCAGCTCGGTGGCCATGACCTCGCCGAACGGGCCGGTCAGCACCGGATTGCCCTGGCGGCCACGGCCCTTGCCGGGCAGCAGCGGGAACACCAGCTCGGCGAAGCGGTACGACTCTTCCAGGTGCGGATAGCCCGAGAAGATGAAGGTGTCGATGCCCAGGTCGGCGTACTCCTGGATGCGCGCCGCCACGGTCTGCGGGTCGCCCACCAGGGCCGTGCCCGCGCCGCCGCGCACCAGGCCCACGCCGGCCCACAGGTTGGGCGCGATCTCCAGGTGCGAGCGGCCGCCACGGCCGTCGTCGAGCTTGCCGCCGTGCAGCGCGGCCATGCGGCGCTGGCCTTCCGAATCCATCCTGGCGAAGGCCGTCTGCGCGGCGTTCACTGTGTCCTCGCTCAGATGGCTGATCAGCTCGTCGGCGGCGGCCCAGGCAGCGGCCTCGGTCTCGCGCACGATCACGTGCAGCCGGATGCCGAACTTCACGCTGCGTCCATGGCGCGCCGCGCGCTCGCGCACGTCGGCGATCTTGCGCGCCACGGCCTCGGGCGGCTCGCCCCAGGTCAGGTACACGTCCAGCTGCTCGGCCGCCAGCTCGTGCGCGGCCTCGGACGAGCCGCCGAAGTACAGCGGCGGATACGGCTTCTGCGTCGGCGGATACAGCACCTTGCCGCCCTTGGACACCAGCTTTTCGCCGTCATGGCTGTAGCCCGCGCCCTCGTGGCTGGCGGCCAGGATGCCGCGCCAGATCTTCAGGTAGTCGGCGGTGATGGCGTAGCGCTCGTCATGGCTGACGAACACGCCGTCGCCTTCCAGCTCACCGGGATCGCCGCCCGTCACCACATTGACCAGCAGGCGCCCTTGCGACAGGCGGTCGAAGGTGGCGGCCATGCGCGCGGAGAACTGCGGCGAGCTGACGCCGGGGCGGATCGCCACCAGGAACTTGAGACGATGGGTCGCGCCGATCAGGCTGGAGGCCACCACCCAGGCGTCCTCGCAGGAGCGTCCGGTGGGCAGCAGCACGCCGTCGTAGCCCAGCGTGTCGGCGGCCACGGCCACCTGCCGGAAGTAGTCGTAGCCGGCCTCGCGCGCGCCCAGGCTGGTGCCCAGGTAACGCGAATCGCCGTGCGTGGGGATGAACCAGAATACGTCCATGAAAGTCCTGCCCTCGTCTATTTCAGTATCGATGGAGCGGCGTCGAATACGTTCAGTGGCTTCGGAATGAGCTTGAGCGCATGAAACGCGTCCGCCACTTGCTGCTGTTCCAGCAGCACCTCGCGCGTGATCGGCTGCACGCCATAGGCCAGCCTGCTCGCGGCCAGCTCCACGATCTCGCGGTCCAGGCCCAGCACCGGTTGCAGCAGGGCCACGCTTTCGGCGCGGTGGTCGCGCGCCCACAGATCGCCCTTGCGTACCTCGTCCAGCACGGTCTGGATGATCTGCGGATGCGCCTTCTCGTAGCCGCTGGCGGCCAGGAAGAACTGGTAGTTCTTGACCACGCCGGTGCCGTCGGCCAGCACACGCGCGCCCAGCTGTTTCTCGGCGGCGGCCTGGAACGGATCCCAGATGACCCATGCGTCGATCGCGCCGCGCTCGAAGGCGGCGCGCGCGTCCGACGGCGTCAGGTAGACCACGTTCACGTCGCGGTAGGCCACGCCCGCCCGCTCCAGCTGCTTGACCAGCAGGTAGTGCACGTTCGAGCCCTTGTTCAGGGCGACTTTCCTGCCCTTCAGGTCGGCCACGCCGCGCAGCGGCGAATCCTTGGGCACCAGGATGGCCTCGCTGGCGGGCGCGGCGGGCTCGCTGCCCACGTACACCAGCGCGGCGCCGGCGGCCTGGGCGAAGATCGGCGGGGCCTCGCCCACCGTGCCGAAGTCGATCGAGCCCACGTTCAGGCCTTCCAGCAATTGCGGGCCGGCGGGGAACTCGGTCCACTTCACCGTCACGCCCTGCTCGGCCAGGCGCTTGTCCAGCGTGCCCAGCGCCTTGACGATGGTGAGCGTGCCGTATTTCTGAAAGCCGATGCGCAGCGTCTTGCCGTCCTGCGCCTGCGCGGCAGGCGCCAGCAGCGCCGCGCCCAACAGGCCCAGCAGGCCGCGCAGCAAGGCGCGGCGAATGGCGAAAGGAAACAGGTTCATGAGCGTTTTTCCGGTTCAGACGCTGAAGCCGCCGGCCAGCGCCAGCCGGCCCAGGTCATAGGCTTCATTGGCGACATAGGCATGCGGACGCAGCTGCTCGGACAGCCGGTCGACCGAGTCCTCCAGCCGCTGCCGCACGTCGTCGTCGATATGGGGCTGGCCGGCCTCGTCCACGCGCACCTGCTTGTCGGTGGCGTACACGCCGGCCAGGATGTGGCGCGCGCCCAGCGCGGACAGCACCGGTTTCAGGCCATATTCCAGCGCCAACAGGTGCGCCGGGCTGCCGCCGGTGGCAATGGGCAGCACCACCTTGCCGGCCAGCGCCTTCTCGTCCAGCAGGTCCAGCACCGCCTTCAGGCCGCCGGCGAACGAGGCCTTGTAGACCGGAGTGGAGATCAGCACCGCGTCGGCGGCCGCGACGCGGGCGCGCAGCGCGCCGGCGGCGGGGCTGGCGTAGTGGCCCTCGATCAGTTCTTCGGCGGGAATGTCGCGCAGGCCCAGTTCGCCGATGCTCCAGCCGCCCGCGCGCAGCCGGTTGGCGGCATGGCGCAGCAGGGCGGAGGAACGGGAACGCTGCGACGGGCTGCCCGCCAGGGTGATGATGCTCATGGTGTATCGCCGGATGTCAGGGATGCGGAAAGAACGGCCGGACGCGTCAGAACGCGGGCACCAGCGAGCCCTTGAATTCCTTCTCGATGAAGGCGCGGACCTCGGGCGACTGGTAGGCCGCCACCAGCTTCTTGACCCAGGGCTGGTCGCGGTCCTTGGTGCGCACCGCGATCAGGTTGGCATAGGGGCCATCGGCGGCTTCGCGGCCGATGGCGTCGCGCGCCGGCACCAGACCGGCCTGGTCGGCATAGTCATTGTTGATGGCGGCGGCGGTCAGGTCATCGAGCGAGCGCGGCAGCTGCGCGGCGTCCAGCGGCACCAGCTTGAGCTTGCGCGGGTTGGACACCACGTCCTGCGGCGTGGCGTTGTTCTTCTGTTCGGCCTCGGGCTTGAGCGTGATCAGCTTGTACGCCGCCAGCAGGCGCAGCGCGCGGTTGCCGTTGGACGGGTCGTTCTGGATGCCCACCGAGGCGCCCTCGGGCAGGTCGCCCAGCGCCTTGATCTTGCGCGAATAGAAGCCCAGCGGCGCGGTTACGGTCAGCCCCACCGGCACGATGTCGAAGCCGCGCGCCTTGATCTGGTTGTCCAGGAAGGGCTTGTGCTGGAAGGCGTTGGCGTCCAGGTCGCCGGCGTTCAGCGCGGCATTGGGCAGCTGGTAGTCATTGAACTTGATCAGCTTGATCTCCAGGCCATCGCGGGCCGCGACCTGCTTGACCACGTCGAAGATCTTCTCGGTCGTGCCGACGGAGATGCCGACGCTGATGGAGGATTTTTGCTGCGCTTGCGCGCCGGCGGTGAAGGCGGTGGCCAGGACGGCGACGGACAGCAGGCGGATCAGGGTGGGCATCGTTTCGATTCCAGGATGGGACAGGAGACGAGACGATTCTGTCATCGCGGTTGCGCGCCGAAAAATACTTAGTCGGCATGACCTTATGTGCCTTATGTGGCCGCGCTTGCGCCGCATGGACAGCAACCCACTTCGGGAAATATGCGCTTATCGCCCGAAGTTCTAAACAAGGCCGGCGCCTTGCGGCGCCGGTTATCTGCCACGCATGCGCGCCGCGCGTTCAGGCGTAGGCGGTCCGGGCGCGCGCGCCCGCGTGTACGTCCGGCAAGGCCGCGCGGCCCGCACCGAACAGCTTCTCGCGCAACGTGCCGTCGGCGTAGGCAGTCTTGTACGAGCCGCGCGATTGCAGCTCGGGAATCACCAGGTCGATGAAGTCCTCATAGCATTCCGGCGTGACCGTGCGCGCCAGGTTGAAGCCGTCGATGCCGGTTTCCGCGACCCAGGATTCCAGCTCGTCGGCCACCTGCGCGGCGCTGCCCACCAGCGCCGGATAGCGCCCGCCCAGCGCCATGTCGGCCAGCAGGTCGCGCACCGTGCGGTCGGTGCGCGCCACGGTCAGGCTGCGCACGGCGGATTCGATGGCGTTGTTCTTCACGTAGCGGATCGGCTCGTCCGGCGCGTAGGTGGAAAAATCGATGCCGGTCGAGCTGGCATAGTGCGCCAGGCCAGCCTCGGGGCTGGCGTAGCGCAGGTACTCGGCGTGCTTGTCCCGGGCTTCCCGTTCCGTGCGCCCGACGACGGCCGTGATGCCCATGAAGAACTTGATGTCGCGCGGATCGCGGCCCTCGCGCGCGACCGCCGCGCGCAGCTCGGACACCAGCTTGCGCAGCCCCTCCTTGGTCTGGCTGGAAACGAACACGCATTCCGCATGGCGCGCGGCGAAGGCCAGGCCCCGGCCCGACGAGCCCGCCTGGTACAGCACCGGCGTGCGTTGCGGCGAGGGCTCGGCCAGGTGATAGCCTTGAACACGATAGTATTTGCCGTCATGGTCCACCCGGCGCACGGCGGCGGGATCGGCATAGACCCGCGCGCGCTTGTCGGCCTTGACCGCGTCCGCGTCCCAGCTGCCTTCCCACAGCTGATAGGCCACGTCCAGGAATTCGTCGGCGCGGTCGTAGCGCTCGTCGTGCGCGATCTGCCCGGACAGCCCCATGGCGCGCGCCGCGCTCTCCAGGTAGCCGGTGACGATGTTCCAGCCCACGCGGCCCTGGGTCAGGTGGTCCAGCGTGGAGAAGCGGCGCGCCAGCAGATAGGGCGCCTCGTAGGTCAGGTTGACGGTGACGCCGAAGCCCAGGTGGCGCGTGGCCGCCGCCATGGCCGGCACGATCAGCAGCGGGTCGTTGACCGGCAGCTGGATGGATTCGCGCAGGGTCAGGTCGGCCGAGTCCTGATACACGTCATACACGCCGACGATGTCGGCCAGGAACAGGCCGTCGAACAGGCCGCGCTCCAGCAGCCGGGCAAGGTGGGTCCAGTAGTCCAGCGTCTTGTAGGCGGTGGAGGTGTCGCGCGGATGCGTCCACAGCCCATGGTTGATGTGGCCCACGCAGTTCATGTTGAAGGCGTTGAGCAGGATCTGCTTCTTGGTCATGACGGACGGTCTTCCAGGCTTCTGGCCGGGGCCGGCGCGACGGCTGGCCCCGGCGGGGTTCAGGCATGCAGCCTATCGCCGCGCGCGTCGGCGCGGAAGAACGGATTGCGCATGCGCTTATGCGAGGCCGGCATAAGCAGCGCGCGCATATCGTCATCACCAAAGAATGTTTGCCGGCGATGCGCACGCTTGCTTAGAGTCTGGGCTTGCCACTACCAGCCCACACCGCAGGCGGCAGCGCCTGCGCGGCATCGCGAGCAGATCCATGACCTTTTCCCCACCAGACACCCGCAACGGCGCCAGCGACCCACATGGCGTCGGCCAGACCCTGCATCGCTGGCTGATGGCCGCCGGCGCGCTGATGGGCACCGGCGCGCTGTTCCCCAACGTGATCCTGCCGGACGGCCGCGCCGGTGACGCCGCGCCGCCCGCCGCCGACCAGGCCGCGCCCGCCATCGGCCGCCGCGCCCCCGCGCACGCCTGACCCGCCGTCCGAAACGCCCGGCGCCGTCCGGGAAAACCCCGCCGCCCTCGTCCGAAAGCGGGACTGGATCACGCCAAAACACGGGCCTATACTGAATTCGCCGTTGCTGAACGTTCCTTTTTCCAAGGGAGAGGCAACATGTACAGGCACCTGCTCATCACCGTGGACGGCTCGCCGCTGTCCGATTCGGTTTTCCAGCGCAGCATCGTCTTCGCCAAGGAGATGAACGCCGCCGTCACCGTGCTGCGCGCCATTCCCGAAGACCACCTGCTGGTCTACCAGGCCGAGATGCTAGGCACCGCCCAGGGCTACCACACCGACCAGGCGCGCAAGAACGCGCAGGCCTACCTAGACGGGCTGGAGGCGCAGGCCCGCAATGCGCTGGTGCCCTGCTCCTGCATGGTGGCGGTCAACGACCACCCGCATGCCGCCATCGTCGACGCGGCCAAGGCGCAGGGCTGCGATCTCATCATCATGGGCTCGCATGGACGCCACGGCATGACCGGCTTCCTGCTGGGCAGCGAAACCCAGCGCGTGCTGGCGCAGACCAAGCTGCCGGTGCTGGTGCTGCGATAGCGCGCGGCCGCCGGCATGCGGACGCCGCCTAGGCGCCGGCGGGCACCCGCCCGCCGCGCCGGCGCCAGCCCGCCAGCGCCAGCACCAGGAAGAAGCCCACCGTGTAGGCCAGCACGTCCCACCAGTCCGGCACGCTGCCCAGCAGGATGCGCAGCAGCGGCTGCTTGATCTGCCAGCCGTAGAGCTTGGCCAGGTATTGGCCGAACTCGACCGCATAGCCCGTCAGCAGCGCCGCCACCGCCAGCGGCAGCACGCCCGCCCGGATGAAACTGCGGAACACCAGGTACACCCAGCCCACCGCCAGCACGTCGCCGACGAAGCCGCGCAGCCAGGGATAGGGTTTTCCCACGGTGGCGATCAGCGCCTCCACGGCGGTGAGCAGCAGCAGGGCCGCGAAGGCGCGGCCATCGAATCGTAGCGACATGGTCAAAGACGGAAATAGCGGTTATTGAAACCGCGCGCCGCGCAAAAACGTGGCGCGGCGGCGGGGTCCGGGCGCATACTCTGGCAAGCCGCCGCCGGACAGGTTGCGCAACGCCGGCAGCGTACTCGAAAAACTCCAGGAGACAACGAGTATGAGCACATCCGGCACCAACGGACGCCGGCGCTTCCTGCGCCAGGCCTGTACCCTGGGCGCGGCCGGCACGACGGCCGGCCAGGCCCTGAATGCGCTGGCAGCCCCCGCCACGGTCACCCTGCCCTTCGCCAATGGCGAGCGCGAGCTGATCGCCTACCCGCAAAAACGCCCGCTGATCCGCCAGACCGCCCGGCCGCCGCAACTGGAGACGCCGTTCGAGGTCTACAACGAGGGCATCATCACCCCCAACGACGCCTTTTTCGTGCGCTATCACCTGGGGCACATACCGACACGGATCGACCCGGCCGCCTACCGGCTGCGCGTGGGCGGCCTGGTGGACGCGCCGCTGGAACTGACGCTGGCCGACCTGAAGGAGAAGTTCGGCGCGCCGGTGGAGCTGGTGGCCGTGACCCAGTGTTCCGGCAACAGCCGCGGCTTCTTCGAGCCGCGCGTGGGCGGCGGGCAGCTGGGCAACGGCGCCATGGGCAATGCGCGCGGGCTCGGCATCCCCCTGTCGCGCGTGCTGGAGAAGGCCGGCATCGGCAAGGCCGCGCGCCAGGTCAGCTTCGAGGGCATGGACCGGCCGGTGCTGCCGGGCACGCCCGAGTTCGTCAAGGCGCTGGACGCGGCCCACGCGATGGATGGCGAGGTCATGCTGGCCTACGCCATGAACGGCGCCGACCTGCCCCTGCTGAACGGCTACCCCGTGCGCCTGGTGGTGCCGGGCCACTACGGCACCTACTGGGTCAAGCACCTGGCCGACATCACCGTGCTGGACAAGGAATTCGACGGCTACTGGATGCAGAAGGCCTACCGCATCCCGGACAACGACTGCGCCTGTACGCCGGTGGGCAAGGCGCCGGAGAAGACCCGTCCGATCGGCCGCTACAACGTGCGCAGCTTCATCACCAGCCTGGCCGACGGCGCCCGCGTGCCGCTGGGCCAGGCGCAGCGCGTGCGCGGCATCGCCTTCGACGGCGGGCGCGGCATCCGCGAAGTGCAGTTCTCGGCCGACGGCGGCAAGACCTGGCGCGCCGCCCAGCTGGGCCAGGATCTGGGGCGCTACTCGTTCCGCGAATGGCAGGCGGACTTCAAGCCGGAACGGGCCGGCGCCTACGAGCTGAAGGCCCGCGCCACCAACATGGCGGGCGAGACCCAGCCGCTGGAGGCGCTCTGGAACCCCGCCGGCTACATGCGCAACGTGGTCGAAACCCTGCGCGTCACCGCCGCCTGAGGAGCCCGTCATGAACCGTCATCTGCTTGCGCTGGCCGGCGCCGCCGCCCTGGCCATGCTGTCGCCGGCCCATGCGCTGGACATCCAGCTGCCCGCCGAAACCGCCACCCTGCATCCGGGCACCAGCCCCGGCGCCCAGAGCGCGGCCCAGTGCCTCATGTGCCATTCGGTGGACTACCTGTCCACCCAGCCGCCCATGCCGCTGGGCTTCTGGGAGGCCGAGGTGAAGAAGATGGTCGCCGTCTATGGCGCGCCCATCGCGCCGGATCAGGCGCAACTGATCATCCAGTACCTGAACCAGGCCTACCCCCCGCCC
>NZ_JAGTJY010000126.1:0-17741 GCF_018195695.1 Achromobacter sp. Marseille-Q0513
CATGGGGACCGTTGCGGGGGCAGCACAGGCTGGGCGGGGGCGGCGGGCTTGATGGACCGCCGGCGAGGACGCCTTCCTGTTTCCCGTTTACCTTTCGCGCGCGGCCGGCAAGTGTTGCGTTGTTGCCGGCAATGTGCGCCGGAAGCACCGGTTCGGGGCCAAAACTGTATCACCGCGGGGCGGGGAAGGCCCCGTTTTGTTACGATTACCGGTTGATTTCTCGGCGTTTTTCCCTTTTTCGCCACACGTCCAGGACTTTCCCGTGTCTTATCCCCGCCTGCCCTATCCGCCCGAGGCCTTTACCCGTGGCGGCGACTTCGCCCGCCTGCTGGGCCAGCGCATCCTGATCCTGGACGGCGCCATGGGCACCATGATCCAGCGCTACAAGTTGGGCGAGGCGGATTTCCGCGGCGAGCGCTTCGCCGGCCACGGCAAGGACCTGAAGGGCGACAACGAATTGCTGTCGCTGGTCCGGCCGGACGTGATCGCCGAGATCCACCGCCAGTACCTGGAGGCCGGGGCCGACGTCATCGAGACCAACACCTTCGGCGCCACCTCGATCGCCCAGGGCGACTACGACCTGCCGGAACTGGCCTACGAACTGAACCTGGTATCGGCCCAACTGGCGCGCGCGGCCTGTGATGCCTACAGCACGCCGGACAAGCCGCGTTTCGTGGCCGGCGCGCTGGGCCCGCAGCCCAAGACCGCCTCCATCTCGCCGGACGTCAACGATCCGGGCGCGCGCAACGTCACCTTCGACGAGCTGCGCGTGGCGTATGTCGAGCAGCTGAACGGCCTGCTCGACGGCGGCATCGACATCGTCCTGATCGAAACCATTTTCGACACGCTCAACGCCAAGGCCGCGATCTACGCCACCGAGGAAGTGTTCGAGCAGCGCGGCATCCGCCTGCCCGTCATGATCTCCGGCACCGTCACCGACGCCTCTGGCCGGATCCTGTCCGGCCAGACCGTGGAAGCCTTCTGGAACTCGGTGCGCCACGCGCGCCCGGTCACCATCGGCCTGAACTGCGCGCTGGGCGCTGCGCTGATGCGCCCCTACGTGGCCGAGCTGTCCAAGATCTGCGATACCTACGTCTGCGTCTATCCCAACGCCGGCCTGCCCAATCCCATGGCCGAGACCGGCTTCGACGAAACCCCGGCCGACACCTCGGCGCTGTTGGAGGAATTCGCGCGCGCCGGGCTGGTGAACATGTCCGGCGGCTGTTGCGGCACCACGCCCGACCACATCCGCGCCATCGCCGACAAGGTGACCGCGCTGACGCCGCGCGTCGTGCCCGATATCCCGGTCAAGACCCGGCTGTCGGGCCTGGAGCCGCTCAACATCGACGAGGACACGCTGTACGTCAACGTCGGCGAGCGCACCAACGTGACCGGCTCGAAGATGTTCGCGCGCCTGATCCGCGAGGAAAAATACGACGAGGTGCTGGCCGTGGCCCGCCAGCAGGTCGAGAACGGCGCCCAGATCATCGACATCAACATGGACGAGGCCATGCTGGATTCGGTGGCCTGCATGCACCGCTTCCTGAACCTGATCGCGTCCGAGCCCGACATCGCCCGCGTGCCGGTCATGATCGACAGCTCGAAGTGGGAAGTCATCGAGACGGGCCTGAAGTGCGTGCAGGGCAAGCCGGTGGTGAACTCCATTTCCATGAAGGAAGGGCTGGACATCTTCCGCGAGCACGCGCGCCTGTGCCGCCGCTACGGCGCCGCCGTGGTGGTGATGGCCTTCGACGAACAGGGCCAGGCCGACACGCTGGAGCGCCGCAAGGAAATCTGCGGCCGGGCCTACAAGATCCTGGTCGAGGAAGAAGGCTTCCCGCCCGAGGACATCATCTTCGATCCAAACGTGTTCGCCGTCGCCACCGGCATCGACGAGCACAACCACTATGCGGTGGACTTCATCGAAGGCACGCGCTGGATCCGCGACAACCTGCCGCACGCGCGCATCTCGGGCGGGGTGTCCAACGTCAGCTTCTCGTTCCGTGGCAACGAGCCGATGCGCGAAGCCATCCACACCGTGTTCCTGTACTACGCGGTCAAGGAAGGCATGACGATGGGCATCGTCAACGCCGGCCAGCTCGGCGTGTACGCCGACCTGGATCCCAAGCTGCGCGACCTGGTCGAGGACGTGGTGCTGGACCGCGCCGCGCCCGTCGGCAAGACCGAGGCCGACGACGAGCGCACGCCCACCGAGCGCCTGGTGCAGTTCGCCGACACGGTCAAGGGCTCCGGCGCCAAGAAGGAAGAAGACCTGGCCTGGCGCGCCGCCTCCGTCGAGGCGCGCCTGTCGCATGCGCTGGTGCACGGCATCACCGCCTTCATCGTCGAGGACACCGAAGAGGTGCGCCAGAAGATCGCCGAGCGCGGCGGCCGTCCGATCGAGGTGATCGAAGGGCCGCTGATGGACGGCATGAACGTGGTCGGCGACCTGTTCGGCGAGGGCAAGATGTTCCTGCCGCAGGTGGTGAAGTCGGCCCGCGTCATGAAGCAGGCGGTGGCACACCTGATTCCCTTCATCGAAGAGGAAAAACGCCAGATCGCGGCGGCCGGCGGCGACGTGCGCGCCAAGGGCAAGATCGTCATCGCCACCGTCAAGGGCGATGTGCACGACATCGGCAAGAACATCGTGTCGGTGGTGCTTCAGTGCAATAACTTCGAAGTCGTGAACATGGGCGTGATGGTGCCCTGCGCGCAGATCCTGGAGAAGGCCAAGGAAGAGCAGGCCGATATCGTCGGCCTGTCGGGCCTGATCACGCCCAGCCTCGAGGAAATGGCCTACGTCGCCTCGGAAATGCAGCGCGACCCGTATTTCCGCGAGCGCAAGGTGCCGCTGATGATCGGCGGCGCCACCACCAGCCGCGTGCACACGGCGGTGAAGATCGCGCCGAACTACGAAGGCCCGGTGATCTACGTGCCCGACGCCAGCCGCTCGGTGGGCGTGGCCACCAACCTGATGTCGACGCAGCGCGACGCCTACCTGGCCGAGCTGGCCGGGGAGTACGAGGACGTGCGGCGCCGCCACGCCAACCGCAAGGCCACGCCGCTGGTGCCGCTGGCCGAGGCGCGCGCCGCGCGCCCGCAGATCGACTGGGACGCCTACACGCCGCCGCGCCCCAAGTTCATCGGCCGCCGCACCTTCAAGAGCTACGACCTGGCCGAGATCGCGAAGTACGTGGACTGGGGCCCGTTCTTCCAGACCTGGAGCCTGTTCGGGCCGTTCCCCGCCATCCTGGACGACAAGGTCGTGGGCGAGCAGGCGCGCAAGGTCTATGCCGACGGACTGGCCATGATGAAGCGCATCGTCGAGGGCCGCTGGCTCACCGCCAACGGCGTGGTGGGCTTCTATCCGGCCAACAGCATCAACGACGAGGACATCGAGATCTACAAGGACGAGACACGCAGCGAAGTGCTGTTCACGTACCGCAACCTGCGCCAGCAGGGCGCCAAGCGCGAGGGCGTGAGCAACAAGTCGCTGTCCGACTTCATCGCGCCCAAGTCCAGCGGCAAGCTGGACTACGTGGGCATGTTCGCCGTGACCGCCGGCCTGGGCATCGAGAAGAAGGAAGCCGAGTTCGAGCGCGCTCTGGACGACTATTCCAGCATCATGCTCAAGTCGCTGGCCGACCGCCTGGCCGAGGGCTTCGCCGAATGCTTGCACGCGCGCGTGCGCCAGGACCTGTGGGGCTACGCGCCGGACGAGGCCCTGTCGAACGACGACATGATCGCCGAGAAGTACGTGGGCATCCGCCCCGCGCCGGGCTATCCCGCCTGCCCGGAACACGTTGTCAAGACCGACATGTTCCGCGTGCTGGACGGCGAGGACATCGGCATGATGCTGACCGACAGCTACGCCATGTACCCGGCGTCCAGCGTGTCGGGCTTCTACTTCAGCCACCCGCAATCGCAGTACTTCAACGTCGGCGTGATCGGCGAGGACCAGCTGGAAGACTACGCGCGCCGCAGCGGCCGCAGCATCGAGGACCTGCGCCGCACGCTGGCGCCGAACCTGGGCTGAGCGGCGTTCGCCGCGCAAGGGTCAGCCCGCCGGCGGCGCCAGCCTGCCCAGCACGCCCTCCAGCGCCAAGCCGATGGACAGCACCTTGCGGTCCTCGCCCGGCAGGCCGTCGATCTCCAATCCCACCGGCAAGCCTGCCGCCGACAGCCCCGCCGGGATGTTCAGGCCGGGCAGGCCGGCGTTGCTGCCGGGGTCCGTGTTGCGGATCATGCGCATGAAGTGTTCGATGGCGCTGGCCTGCGCGTCGGCCGTGATCGGCAGCACCGGTAGCGTGGGGAACAGCAGCGCGTCCAGGCGATGGCTGGCGCAGGCGCTTCGGTAGGCCGCGATCAGCGCGTCGCGATGCGTGGCCATGGCCGCCTCGTACAGCGGCGTCAGCGGCACCGGCGCGCCGTCGGGACCGGGCACCGCGACCGGCAGGATCATGCCGTCGAAGAGGCCCTTGACGTCCGGGCTGGCGATGGCCGCCGCTACCTGCGCGATGTCCACGCCGGTGTCGTAGCGCTTCAGGTACGCCGTCAGATCCGTCTTCGCCTCATACATGCAGACCGGCATGCCGACAGCCGCGTTGGCCTCGGCCAGTCCGGGCGTTTCCAGCGGTACCAGCGTCACGCCGGCCGCGCGCAGCCTGTCCAGCGCCGCTTGCATCACGCGTTCGACTTCCGGCTCCAGCTCGGCCCAGAAATCGGCGGGCAGGCCCAGTCGCAGGCCGGCCGCGGGCACGGCCAGCGCGGGCTGGTCTTCGCCGGCCAGGATCGCGTCCAGCAGCGCGATGTCTTCCATGCTGGTCGCCAGCGGTCCCGGCGTGTCGCGCGTATGGGAGATGGGCGTGATGCCGGCGCCGTCGTAGCGACCCACGCTGGGACGAAAACCCGCTACGCCATTGACGGAGGCCGGCAGGCGCACAGAGGCGCCCGTGTCGGTGCCCAGCGCCGCGGGCGCCAGGCGCGCGCCCACCGCAGAACCGCTGCCCGAGGATGAGCCGCCAGCGACGCGGTCGGCGTCGTAGGCGTTGCGCGTGCCGGGGCCGCGCGGGCCGGGAAAGGCGTGGTTGTAGCCGGACACGCCGAAGGCCAGTTCGTGCATGTGGGTCTTGCCCAGGATCACCGCGCCGGCTTCTCGCAGCCGGCGCAGCACGGGCGCGTCCTCGGCCGGACGGAAATGCTTCAGCGCCGGCGTGCCGGCGGTATTGGGCAGGCCGGCCACGTGGATGTTGTCCTTGATGGCCATGGGCACGCCATGCAGCGGGCCTTGCGGCCGCCCGGAGGCCAGCGCCTCGTCACAGGCGCGGGCCTGGGCCAGCGCGCCGTCCCGGTCCACCGTGATGAAGGCGTTCAGGTCCTGGCGCGCGTCGATGCGGTCCAGGTAGGCGCGGGTCAGGTCCAGGCTGGTCAGCCGGCCCTGGCGGATCAGCGCGGCGGCCTCGGCCACGGTCAGTTCGGGAGCCTGGCCGGAAGCGAGCAGGGGCGTGCGGGACGTGTCGGTCATGCGGTCTCCTCGCGGCGTTGCGATGTCGGGGGATGCGTGATGCGGATCCTTCTCCGGGCTCGTATCTTATCGGTAGCGCCACCGGATCGTCGTTTGGTCTACCACTTGTATTCTGGTAAACCATGATAGTGAAAAGTGGTGAACCAATTAGAATTTGGTCTAACCAATTTAAGAAGCCATGAACCTGCAACTGATCCCCAAGCCCGAAGATCCCGCGCAAAAGCCGGGACTGGACCGCGCCTATCTGCGTCTGGCCTCCCAGATCCAGGCCCTGGTGGTCCAGGGAGAATTCGCGGTCGGCCAGCGCCTGCCGGCCGAGCGCGCGCTGGCCGAGCGCTTCGATGTCAGCCGCACTTCGCTGCGCGAAGCCATCATCGCGCTGGAACTGCAGGGCGTGGTCGAGGTGCGCGGCGGATCGGGCATCTATGTCTGCGAGCCCAAGCCGGGCGTGGCGCGCCTGCCCATGGCGCAGGAGCCCGGCGCCGGCCCGTTCGAGCTGCTGCGCGCGCGCTGCCTGATCGAATCCGAGATCGCCGGGCTGGCTGCCACCACGCGCAAGGACGCGGACCTGGACCGCATGTTCGAGGCCCTGACCACCATGCGCGAGCAGATGATGGACAAGGTCGCCAACGAAGAGGCCGACCGGCGCTTCCACCTGTACATCGCGCAGTCCACCGGCAACAGCGTGCTGCAAGCCACGGTGGCATCCATGTGGGACCAGGCGCGCGGCCCCGTCTGGGAAAAGATCGAGCAGCACTTCCACACGCAGGAATTGCGCCAGGCCTCGCAGGAAGACCATCAGCGCATCTTCGCCGCGCTGGTGGCGGGCGATGGCGACGCGGCCCGGCTGGCCATGCGCGGCCATCTGGAGCGCGTGATCGGTGAATTCGCGCAGGGGTGGCGCTGATGCGGACCCGCGACGCGACCCTACGACATGGCCCCGTGAGGCGGCCTTAGCAGGCGGCCCCCCGGAACGAGCAGGGAACATACCTTGCCGGCCGGACCCGGGCCCATCAAGACCAGGAGACAAGACATGCAGCGACATTACAAGGGGAGCGGCGCATGGCGCCGCTGGGCGGCGGCTGCGCTGCTCGCGGCCGCCAGCGCGGCCGGGGCGCAGGAAGCGCCCGCGCCGGGCCAGAGCCCGCGCGTGGACGCCATCCGCAAGGCTGGCGAATTGCGCGTGGGCGTGTTGCAGAACGCGCCCTGGTTGATCCAGGACGTGTCCGGCAAGAGCGGCGAGGCCTGGAGCGGTCCCGCCTGGCTGCTGGCCAGGGAGTACGCGCGGCGCCTGGGCGTAAAGCTGACGCCGGTGCCCGTGTCGCACGAGACCAAGGTGCCGGTGCTGGCCGCCAACCAGGTCGACATGACCATCAGCCCGCTGGCCGAAACGCCGGAACGGCTGAAGGTGGTGGATTTCGTGCTGTACTCGGCCACCAGCGTCTGCATGTTCGGCCGCGCCGGCAACGACAAGCTGGCCCAGGTCAAATCCGTGGACGACCTGAACCGTCCCGGCATCACCATCGCCTATTTCACCGGTGGGGCCGAGGAAGCCTGGGTCAAGCAGCGCTTCCCCAATGCCACGCTGCGCGCCGTCGCCAACTCCGGCGCCACCGCGCCGATCGAGGAAATCATGGCGCGCCGCGCCGACGCCGCGCCCATCAACCGCGTGCCCTGGGTCGGCCTCAAGCGCAAGGTGCCCGGATTGCAGGTGTTTCCCGCCGAGGTCAATTGCCAGCAGAGCACCGAGAAGGCCTCGCCGGTCGGCCTGGCCGTCGACAAGGGGCAGGACGCTTACCTCGCCTGGCTGCGGCAGGTGGCGGTTTCGATGAAGCCCCAGCTGGACGCCGACGAAACGCGCGTCATCGAGCAGTTGCCTTAAGCCTGCAATCGCGGCTCAACCCGCTACCCAACCGCAACACAGGAACGCCGCGCGCCGCGCGGATCCGGCGACGCCGCCGGCGGCTGCACGCGCCCGTGACGAATACGCCGTCCCACACTAGGAGACATGACATGCAACAGCGCTTTTCCCGCCGCGCCGCCGCGCGACTGGCCCTCTCGGCCATCGTCCTGGCCGGCGCCAGCTTCTCGGTCCAGGCCCAGACGCCGCCCGAACCCGGCGCCAGCGAACGCATCGACGCCATCCGCAAGGCCGGCGTGCTGCGAGTGGGCGTGGTCAACAACCCGCCCTGGCTGGTGCAGAACACCTCGGGCTCGGGCGAGCCGTGGATGGGCTCGTCGTGGACGCTGGGCAAGGAGTTCGCCAAGCTGCTGGGCGTGAAGATGGTGCCGGTGCAGGTCAGCCATGAAACCAAGGTGCCGGCGCTCATCGCCAACCAGATGGACATCATGATCGGACCGCTCAACGAGAACGCCGAGCGCGCCAAGATCATCGACTTCGTCACCTTCTCCAGCACCAGCGTGTGCATGTTCGGCCTGGCCTCCAATCCGAAATTCACCGGCGTCACCAAGGTCGAGGACTTCAACCGCCCCGAGATCACCATGGCCTATTTCTCCGGCGCAGGGGAAGAGCCGCTGGTGCGCGAGCAGTTCTCCAAGGCCAAGCTGCGCGGCGTGGCCAACTCGGGCTCGGTCGCGCCGATCGAGGAAGTGCTGGCCGGCCGCTCGGACGTGGCGCCGCTGAATCGCATGCTCTGGCCCAGCATCAGCAAGAAGGTCAAGGGCCTGGCGGTCTTCCCCAAGGACAACAACTGCCAGGACAGCAAGATCTTCGAGATCCAGGCCGGCATGGGCGTGGCCAAGAACCAGCCCGTGTACCTGGAATGGCTGCGCAAGGTCGAGGCCCGCATGCATCCCGAACTGGCCGCCGAAGAACGCCGCATGACGCTGGACTTGAAGTAGGCCCCCCCCGAAGCGCTGCGCGCTTCCCCCCAGGGGGCATGTCTACGGACCGGCAGAGCCGGCTCCGTGACATCCCGATTGGGGGGCGCCTGTCTGCTTGCGGGGCGTTGGCGCGGTGAATAACTGAAACGAGTATGACTTCATGTTGAATTGCGAAATCCATGGCGCGCAGGACCTGCGCCTGACGGAAGTGGCGCCCGAGGCGCTGGGCCCCACGCAGGTGCGCGTGGGCGTGAAGGCCGTGGGCATCTGCGGCTCGGACCTGCACTACTACCGGCACGGCAGGGTGGGCGACTTTGTCATCCGCGAACCGCTGACGCCCGGCCACGAAGCCTCGGGCCAGGTGCTGGAAGTGGGCGCGGCGGTGACGCGGGTCAAGCCCGGCGACCGCGTGGCGCTGGACCCGGCGCGCACCTGCGGCGTGTGCCGTTATTGCCGCCAGGGCGATTCCAACCATTGCGAGGCCGTGCATTTCTTCGGCAGCGCCAGCCGTTATCCGCACATGCAGGGCGCGATGCGCGAGCAGGTCGTGGTGCAGGAAAGCCAATGCCTGCCGGTGCCGGACAGCCTGTCGTTCGAGCTGGCCGCTTTTGGCGAGCCGCTGGCGGTGGCGCTGCACGCGGTGCGCAGCGCCGGCACGTTGCTGGGCAAGACGGCGATGGTGGTGGGCGCCGGCCCCATCGGCGCGCTGGTCGTGATGGCGGCCCGGCTGGCCGGCGCCAGCCACGTCATCGCGGTGGACATCGTCGACCAGACGCTGGCCGCCTGCGCGCGGGTGGGCGCCACGCGCACCATCAACGCCGCCACCGATCCCGGCGCGCTGGATGAGCTGGCGGCGGGCAAGGGCACGGTGGACGTGTGCTTCGAGGCGTCCGGCAACTATGCCGGCCTGGCCAACTGCATCCGCGCGGCGCGTCCGCGCGGCACCATCGTCACGGTGGGCACGCTGTCCGGCAGCAGCGCCGATTGCCCGTTCAACCAGATCATGGTCAAGAGCCTGACCTGCGTCGGCAGCTTCCGCTTCGTCGACGAGTACGCCTGGGCCGTGGACTACCTGAGCCGAGGCCTGCTGGACGTGTCGCCGCTGCTGAGCGCGGCGGTGCCCGTGCGCCAGGCGCATGAGGCCTTCGCGCTGGCGGCCGACCGGACCCAGGCCATGAAAGTGATGGTGACGTTCTAGGAACGCGCCGGGACTCGCGGAGACCGCATGGATTTCGATTTCTCTCCCATCGTCGACAACTGGCGCTTCTTTGCCGGGGGGCTGGGCACGACCATCGCGCTCAGCGCGGCGGCGGCCGTGTCCAGCATTCTGCTGGGCCTGGCGATCGCGCTGCTGCGCCTGTACGGGCCGCGCTGGCTGCGGCCGCTGCTGGTGTTCTACATCGACAGCATGCGCGCCATCCCGGTGCTGGTGGTGCTGGTGTGGATCTACTTCGCGCTGCCGCTGCTGGCCGGCGTGAACTTCGCGCCATTCTGGGCCGCGCTGGTGGCGCTGACCCTGCACATCGCGGCCTACGCGGCCGAGGTGGTGCGTGCCGGCATCGAGTCGGTGCGGCCCGGCCAGATGCGCGCCGGGCTGGCGCTGGGCATGTCGCGCGCCCAGGCGCTGCGCAAGATCATCCTGCCGCAGGCCATCGTGCGCATGCTGCCGGCCTTCGGTTCGGTGCTGACCGTGGCCATCAAGGACACGGCCATCGCCACCGTGATCGCCGTGCCCGAACTGATGCACAAGGCCGAGACCATCGCGGGGCAGAGCTACCGCCCGATCGAGGTCTACACCGCCGTGCTGGTCGCCTACTTCGTGATCCTGTTCCCGGTCACGCGCGGGGTGGACCGGCTGTACCAACGCTACGCACACCTGGGGCGCTCATGAATCTGGATTGGGGAATCGTCTGGGACTCGCGCCACGCGCTGCTGGAAGGCGCCGGCATGACCGTCCTGCTCACGGTGGCCACCATGGCGCTGGCCGTGCCCGGCGGCATCGTGCTGGCGCTGATGCGGCTGTCGTCCAACCGCCTGGCCAGCAAGGCCGCCACCGTCTTCGTGGAGTTCTTCCGCAACCTGCCGCTGATCCTGGTGATCTATTGGGCGTTCTACGTCATGCCCATGGCGCTGGACGTGCAGTTCTCGCCGCTGGCGACCGCGCTGGTGGCGCTGGTGCTGAACATCTCGGCCTACAACTCCGAGACCTTCCGCGCCGGCATCAACTCCATCCGCAAGGGCCAGATGGAAGCGGCGCTGGCCATGGGCATGTCGCGGCGCCAGGCCATGTTCAAGGTGCTGATCCCGCAGGCGGCGCGGCGCGTGCTGCCGGTGCTGGCCAGCACCTGGGTCTCGCTGTTCAAGGACACCTCGCTGGTGTCGGTGATCGCGGTGAGCGAGCTGGCCTACGCCTCGATGCAGATCCGCGCGCAGTCCTTCCGCGTGCTGGAAATGCTGACCGCGATGGCGGCGATCTACTGGCTGATGGGCTATCCCCAGGCCAAGCTGGTCGACTGGATCCACCGCAAGTACGGAGTCAAGGAATGAACGACATGATCATGGAACGCACGGCGCAGGCCGACCTGGCCGCGCGCAAGGGGGCCGACCAGCCGCCCGTGCTGGTGTACGAGAACGTGCGCAAGACCTACGGCGATTTCGTCGCGCTCAACGGCGTGTCGCTGCAGGTCAACAAGGGCGAGGTGATGTGCCTGATCGGGCCCAGCGGCTCGGGCAAGTCCACGCTCCTGCGCTGCACCAACGCGCTGGAGAAGCTGGACGGCGGCCGCGTGCTGCTGGACGGCGCCGTGGTGCCGGACACGGAGCCCGAGGTGCGGCGCGTGCGCCAGCGCATGGGCATGGTGTTCCAGAGCTTCGAGCTGTTCCCGCACAAATCGGCGCTGGACAACGTCGCCATGGGGCCGATCACGGTGCTGGGCATGGCGCCCGAGGCCGCCCGCGCCCGCGCCATGGCGCTGCTGGAAAAGGTCGGCCTGGCGGCCAAGGCCGGCAACTTCCCGGCCAACCTGTCCGGCGGCCAGCAGCAGCGCGTGGCCATCGCCCGCGCGCTGGCGATGGAGCCCGAGGTGATGCTGTTCGACGAGCCGACGTCCGCGCTGGATCCCGAGACCGTGGGCGAAGTGCTCAACGTGATGAAGAAGCTGGCGCAGGAAGGCATGACCATGATCGTCGTGACTCATGAAATGAGTTTCGCGCGGCGGGTGGCCAACTGGGTGGTGGTGTTCGAGAACGGCGCCATCCTGGAACAAGGCTCGCCGGCGCAGATTTTCGACCACCCGCAGGTCGCCCGCACCCGCGACTTCCTCAGCCACCTGGGCTGGGAAGGCTAGGGCGGTCCTGCCGCAACCGATACAGGCCCAGCGCGGCCATTACCCGTCCACCCGGAACCCAAGATGAAAATTACGAATGCACGCGTGATCGTTTGCTCTCCCGGCCGCAATTTCGTGACCCTGAAGATCGAGACCGACCAGGGCCTGACCGGCATCGGCGACGCCACCCTGAACGGCCGCGAGCTGGCCGTCTCGGCCTATCTGACCGAACACGTGATCCCCTGCCTGATCGGCCGCGACGCGCACCAGATCGAGGACATCTGGCAGTACCTGTACAAGGGCGCCTATTGGCGTCGCGGCCCGGTCACCATGACCGCCATCGCCGCCGTCGACACCGCGCTGTGGGACCTGAAGGCCAAGGCCGCCGGCCTGCCGCTGTACCAGCTGCTGGGCGGCAAGAGCCGTTCCGGCGTGATGGTCTACGGCCACGCCAACGGCTCGGACATCGAGCATACCGTCGACGAGGTGCTGCGCTACGCCGACATGGGCTACCGCGCCATCCGCGCGCAGAGCGGCGTGCCCGGCCTGGACAAGGTCTACGGCGTGGGTCGGGGCAACCTGTTCTACGAACCCGCCGACAGCGACCTGCCCAGCGAGCACGACTGGTCCACCGAGAAGTACCTGCGCCACGCGCCCAAGCTGTTCGAGCGCATCCGCGAGAAACTCGGCTTCGAGCACCATCTGCTGCACGACGTGCACCACCGCCTGACCCCGATCGAGGCCGGCCGGCTGGGCAAGTCGCTGGAACCCTACAACCTGTTCTGGATGGAAGACGCCACGCCGGCCGAGAACCAGGAAGCCTTCCGCCTGATCCGCCAGCACACCACCACGCCGCTCGCAGTGGGCGAGATCTTCAACAGCATCTGGGACTGCAAGGACCTGGTGCAGAACCAGCTGATCGACTACATCCGGACCACGGTGGTGCACGCCGGAGGCATCACCCATCTGCGCCGCATCGCCGACCTGGCCTCGCTCTACCAGGTGCGCACCGGCTGCCACGGCGCCACCGACCTGTCGCCGGCCTGCATGGGCGCGGCGTTGCACTTCGACCTGTGGGTGCCGAACTTCGGCATTCAGGAATACATGCGCCACACCGAGGAGACCGACGCCGTCTTCCCGCACGCCTACACCTTCAAGGACGGCATGCTGTATCCGGGCGACGCGCCGGGCCATGGCGTGGAGATCGACGAAAAGCTGGCGGCCAAGTATCCGTACAAGCGCGCCTACCTGCCCGTGAACCGCCTGCAGCAGGACGGCACGCTATGGAACTGGTAGGGCGGCTGCATCCGTCGCGCCTGGGCGGGCTGGCCGCCGGCGTGGCGCGGACGGCCCATGACCGGACCCGCTTGCGCGCCGGCATCGTGCACCTGGGCCTGGGAGCCTTCGCGCGCGCGCATCTGGCGGCGGTCAACGAGGCGGCGCTGGCCGCCGGCGCGGGCGAGGCCTGGGGCATCTGCGGCGTCTCGCTGCGCCAGCCCGACACCCGCGACGCGCTGGCGCCGCAGGACGGCCTGTACACGCTGGCGCTGCGCGACGCGGACGAACATGGCGAGCCGCGCCAACGGCTGGCCGTGATCGGCTGCCTGCTGGAATCGCTGGTCGCGCCCGAGGATCCGCGAGCCGTGCTGGCGCGCATCGCCCATGAAGACGCGCGCATCGTCAGCATCACCGTCACGGAGAAGGGCTATTGCCACGATCCGGCCAGCGGCCAGCTCAAGCTGGATCATCCGGATATCGTCCACGACCTGGGCCAGCCGCAGGCGCCGCGCAGCGCCATCGGCTATCTGGCGTGGGGATTGCAGCAGCGTCGGGCGGCGGGACGCGGGCCGCTCACGCTCATGTCGCTGGACAACCTGCCGGCCAACGGCCATCTGCTGCGCGGCATGGTGCTGGCCTTCGCCGAGCAGGTGGATGCCGGGCTGGCGCGCTGGATCGCCGCCGAATGCACGTTTCCGTGCTCGATGGTGGACCGCATCGTGCCGCGCACCACCGACGCCGACCGCGACGCGGTGGCGCGGGCGCTGGGCCTGGCGGACGCCTGGCCGGTCATGGCCGAGCCCTACCTGGAATGGGTGCTGGAGGACAGCTTCGCGGCCGGTCGTCCTGACTGGAGCGCCGGCGGCGCGCGTTTCGTGGCCGGAGCCGCGCCGTTCGAGACGCTCAAGCTGCGCAACGTCAACGGCGCGCATTCCGCCCTGGCCTACCTGTCGGTGATGGCGGGCTGGGACACGGTGGACCAGGCGCTGGCGCAACCCGCATTGCGGCGCTACCTGGAGCGGCTGATGCGCGAGGAGATCGCGCCGACCCTGCCGCCGCTGCCGGGACTGGATCTGGCGCAGTACCAGGAGCGCTTGCTGCAGCGCTTCGCCAATCCGGCGCTCAGGCACCAGACGCGCCAGATCGCCATGGACGGCTCGCAGAAGCTGCCGCAACGCTTGCTCGACACGGCGCGCGCCAGGCTGGCGCGCGAGCAGCCCATGCCGCTGCTGGCCCTGGCGGTGGCGGGCTGGCTGCACTATCTGCGCGGGGTGGACCAGGCGGGACGCCGCTATGACATCCAGGATCCGATGGCCGGGGCGCTGGCGCGGCGCCTGGAGCAGGCCGAGGCGGCGGCGACGCTTGCCGGGCCGGGGCCGGCCGCCATGCTGGAATGGACCGCCGCGCTGGCCGGCTTCGCGCCCGTGTTCGGCGAGCTGGGGCAGGACGCACGCTTCGTGCGCGCCGTGGCCCAGGCCGTCCATGCGCTGCGCAGCCTGGGCGTGGCCGGCGCGCTGGAGGCGCTGGAAGCGCTTGACGGCAGCAGGCGCTAGCGCCGTCGGGCCGTGGGCGATCCTCCGGGATCCGTCCGCGCTCGCCGGCCTCAGCCGGGTTTTCTCACCACGAGGGTGGCCGTGTCGCTGGAGAACGAGCCGTCGGCCTGGATCTCGAAGTGCGCGCGCACCACGTCCGGCGCGATCGCCAGCAGGTGGCGCAGCGCAGCGACCAGCGTGTCGGGCGTGCGCATGCGCGTCACCCACGATTGGAACTCCAGCGACAGGCGGCGCGGCGTGACGCCCTGCAGCGTGAAGCCGGCCTCCGTCAGCAGGCGCGTCCATTCCGCCACCGAGTAGTCGCGCACGTGCGAGGTGTCGCGCAGCGCTTCGATCATCTGCAGCCAGGTGTCGAGCAGGGCCTCGCCCGGCGACACCACGTCGGCGAACACCGCCGTGCCGCCCGGCTTGAGCACGCGGAAGGCTTCGCGCAGGCCGAGTCCGGGATCCTGCCAGTGGTGCGTGGAATAGCGCGACATCACCAGATCGAACTCGCCGTCGGCGAAGGGCAGGCGCTCGGCCTTGCCGCGACAGGTGGACAGGTTGTCCTGGCCGCGTCGCGCGGCTTCCGCGGCCACCACGTCCAGCATCTGCTGCGACAGGTCGTAGGCCGTGACCGAGGCGGCCGAAGGCGCAACGTGAAAGCTCACATGGCCGCCGCCGCAGCCCAGGTCGAGCACGCGGGCGCCGGGTTGCGCGGCGGCGATGGCCGCCATCTGGCGCAGGTCCTCGCCCTGAGCGTGGACGGCGCTGTTCAGGTAGGCGGTGGCTTGCGGGCTGAATTGCCGGTGGACGGCATCATCATGGGTGGTGGCGGTCATGGGACATCCTTGCGGGGTGAGTGGGGCCAGGCGCTAAGATAGGCGGGCTCCCATACACGTACAAGACCACAGGTTATCCTGGTATGAATAGTTCCCCTCAAGCGGTGGCTGGCGGCGATGGCTCGGCCCTGCGTCGCCAGGCGCTGGGTGAATTCGTGCGCAGCGCCCGCTCGCGCATCACGCCGCAGATGGCGGGGCTGCCGGAAGGCTCGCGCCGCCGCACGCCCGGCCTGCGGCGCGAGGAAGTGGCCCAGCTGTGCGGCATCAGCGTCACCTGGTACACCTGGATCGAACAGGGCCGCGAAGTGTCGGTGTCGCCTTCGGTCTGGTCGCGCATCGCCGGCGTGTTGCAGCTGGCGCGCGCCGAACGCGCCTATCTGTTCGAGCTGGCCGATTGCGCCGATCCGCAACCGCCGCGCGACGACGCCGGCGGCGCGCCAGGGCCGCTGCGAGCCTGCGTGGACGCGATCCGCGCGCCCGCCTATGTGCTGGACCGCGCCTGGAACCTGCTGGCCTGGAACGAGCCCTTGCGCGAGCTGTTCGACGACTGGCCCCTGCGCGATCCCGAACCCAATCTGCTGCGCTACATCTTCCTGGACCAGGCCGCGCGCGAGCTGGTGGTGGATTGGGAGCAGCGCGCGCGCCGCGTGGTGGCCGAATTCCGCGCCGACGCCGGCGCGCACCTGGACGAGCCCGCCGTGCTGGCGCTGGCGGACGCGCTGAACCGCCAGAGTCCCGTGTTCGCCCATTGGTGGACGCGGCACGCGGTGGTCGAGCGGGAAGGGGGCTTGCGCGAATTCCAGCACCCGCGCAGCGGCCAGCTGGCGTTCCAGCAGATCACCTTTCGATTGGCCACGCATCCGGACCTGAAGCTGGTGATGTTGCTGGACGGCGGCGAACGGGATTGAGCCGTCGCCGATAGCGCGGCGGGGCCGGATGGCGCCGGCCCCGATCGCGTGGCTCAGTCCAGCGAGATATTGGCTTTCTTGACCACTTCGGCGAAGCGCGACGAATCCGCCTCGCGCGCCTGCGACAGTTCGGCGGCGCTGGCCGGCCAGGCCTGGAAGCCGAAGGTCTCGAAGCGCGTGAGCACCGCCGGCGACTGGACCGCAGCGGCGATGCCTTCGTTCAGCTGCTTCAGCACTGGCGCGGGCGTGCCCTTGGACACGAATGCCGCCACCCAGGTCTTCAGCTCGAAGTCCTTCGGCCCGCCGGCCTCGGCCACCGTCGGCACGTCGGGGTACGAGGGCAGCCGCGCCGGCGCGGCCAGCGCCAGCAGCTTGACCCGCTTGGCCTGGTACAGGTTCTGCACCGTCGCCGCCGTGCCGAAGGCCCAATCGACCTCGCCGTTGGCGACGGCGGTGTAGAGCTGGGACAGGTCCTTGAACGGCACGTGCGTCATGCGGGTGCCGGTGGCGTCCTGGAACATGGTGGTGCCGACGTGCGCCACGCTGCCCATGCCCCAGGTGCCGTAGGTCAGCCTGTCGGGCTGCGCGCGCGCAGCCGCGACCAGGTCGCCGACGTTCTTCCAGGGCGAGCCGGCCGAGACCACGACGAAGAAATGCGTGTGGTAGATCGGCGCGGCCGGTTCGAAGTCGCGCACGGGATCGAACGGCAGGCTGCGGTACAGATGCGGTTGCAGCGTCATGTGGGTGTTGTCGACGATGGCGAGCGAGTAGCCGTCCTGGCCGCCGCGCTTGACGTCGCCGATCGCCAGCCAGCCGTTGGCGCCGGGCTTGTTCTCGACGATGACCGGCTGCTTCCAGGCGGAGGTCAGCTGTTCGCCCAGCATGCGCGCGACCGCGTCGGGGCCGCTGCCCACCGAGTAGGGCAGCACCATGCGCACGGGATGGCTGGGATAGGCGCTCGACTGGGCCATGGCGCCGGCACAGCCCAGCGCCATCGCGGCGGCCGCCAGCCAGCGCGCCGCGTTCCTGGCCGGACCGTTGCGGGAGGGCGGGCCGGCGCGTCCGGCAAGGCTGCAATCGTGCGCAGCGTGAGGGATGTTCATGATGTCTCCTCCATGTTCCATGGATGGTTATGCGGCGGCTCGGCGGCCGCCTGTCGTGGGTGCTGCGGGTTTGCGTGCTGCGTAATGCCGTGCGGCGCGGCGCCCCGGCCACCGGGTTGGCGGCCGGGGCGCCGGTATTCAGGCGGTCACCGGGTGCCGCGCCTCGTAGGCCGAGGCGAAGGCCGGATCGCGCTGGCGCAGGTCGTCGTGGCTGACCTGGCCGGTGCGGCGCATGTAGTCGTAGGCGAAGTCGACCGGGGCCAGGTGCATCTTGTCGGCCACGTTCTCGTACCAGTCCAGGCTGCGCGCGGCGGCGGCCTGGAAGCTGGACGAGGCCGGGCGGCGCTGCGCCTCGAATACCGCGAAGGCGGCGCGCGCGTCGCC
>NZ_JAGTJY010000127.1:0-17719 GCF_018195695.1 Achromobacter sp. Marseille-Q0513
GTCCGAACAGCTGGCCATAGCCCGCGGACAGCGTCGTCTGGATCGCTGCCAGCACCGCCGCCGCGGGCGCGGTGCCCGCCAGCACATTGGCGCCGCCCACCACCACCGATACGAATGCCTGCACGATGAAGCTGGTGCCCATGGTCGGCACCGCGGTCATGGTGGGCGCGTAGAGCGCGCCGGTCAGGCCCGCCAGCGCGGCGCCCAGCACGAAGGTCAAGGTATACAGCCTGTCGGTGCGCAGGCCCAGGCACCGTGCCATGTCCGGGTTCTGCATGGTGGCGCGGGCGCGCACGCCGTAGCGGGTATGGAAGAACAGCCCGTACAGCGCCGCCAGCACCGTCAGCGCCACCAGCGGCAGCACGGCGCGATAGGTCGAGAAGGAATACTCGCCCAGCGTGAACGAGCCGAACGGCGTGGCGATGCCTTCGATCGAGGGCCCGGCCAGCAGCAGCATGGTCTGTTGCACGATGAGGCTGATGGCCCAGGTGGCGACCACGGAATCGAACAGGCGTCCGTACAGGCGCCGGATGAACAGCCGTTCGATCAGCGCGCCGGCCGCGCCCGCCGCCAGGGCGCCCAGCAGCATGGCGACGGGCAGGGGTACGCCGCGCTTGGCGCAGAGGATGGTGACGTAGGCGCCGCACATGATGAATTCGCCGTGTGCGAGGTTGATGACGCCCATCAGGCCGAATATCACGGCCAGCCCGAGCGCCGCCAGGACCAGGTAGGCGAAGTTGTCGCCGAACTGGTAGACCACCGAATAGATTGCCGAAATGACCGTCATGACCGACTCGCTTCATTCGTCGCGGCCCGCCGGCGATGCGCCGGCGGGCCGCAAGGCTTCAGGACTTCTTGGGCGGATTGGATGGCGTGTATTGCTTCTGGTCGGGCTTGGCGGGCAGATTGCATCCCGCTTCGCCCAGCCAGTAGGGCTGCACGTCGTTCCAGACCTTTGGGATCTCGACGGAATGGTCGTCCTTGACGCGGACGAGGTAGATGGTGTGGCTCAGGTGATGGCTCTTCGGATCGATGCAGACCTTGCCCGATGGCCCGTCGGTGCAGATGCCGCCTTCTTCCAGCGCCTTGCGCACCAGTTGCTGGTCGGTGGACTTGGCGCGTTCGACCGCCGCCTTGTACAGATACACCGCGTCATAGGCGTTGGCCGCCTCCTGGTTGATGTAGGGCTCGTTCGGGAACTTGGCGCGGAAGCGCTGCTTGAAGGCGGCGCTGGCCGGCGAGTCGACCTCTTCCACATAGTTGGCGGTGACGTGCATGTCCTTCAGCGCGGGGGCCTTGAAGCGCTTGTGCTCGTAGGCCTGGCCGACGTTGACGGAGCTGCCCATGGGCAGGTTCAGGTTGGCGGCCGCCTGTTGCTCGTAGTAGGACGCCTGGTTGGCGCCGACCAGCAGGGTCATGACGAAACTGGGCTTGGCCTTCTGGATGTTCTGGATGGTCTGGCCGAACTGCGAGACGCTCAGCGGAATGAACTCCTCGCCCACCATTTCGCCGCCGTTGCGCTTGACGATGTCGCGCACCCATTCTGCCGAGATCTGCCCGAAGTTGTAGTCCGCGGCGATGGTGTACACGCGCTTGCCGTACTTTTCCATCATCCACGGAATGAGCGTGGAGAACTGCTGCTCGGGCACCGCGCCGGTGACGAAGACGTTGCTGTCGCAGACGCCGCCTTCGTATTGATTGTTGTACCAGTAGAGCTGCTTGGCCCGGTCCATGATCGGGCGTATGGCTTCGCGCGAGGCGCTGGAGAAGCCGCCGAAGATGACGTCGGCCTTGTCGGTCTGGATCAGCCGGCGCGCCAGTTCCTGGAACTTGGTGTTGTCCGATTGCGTGTCGTAGGCGATGAGCTTGATGGGGCGGCCCAGGATGCCGCCCTTGGCGTTGATTTCCTCGACCGCGAGCTCGGTCGCGTGGATCTTGCCGATGGTGGCGATGGCGAAATTGCCGGATGCGTCTTCCAGCAATCCGAGCTTGACGGGATCGGCGGCCAGCGCCATCGAGGCGGACAGGCTCAGTGCGGCGGCCAATGCCGTACGCAGCGGTCTTGAACTGTGATACAGCATGATGCGCTCTCCTTCACGGAACGTCGGGACGAAAAAAAGCCCTCAACGAGCGCAAGGCTCGTTGAGGGCTTCGGTGCCGTATCCCGCCGCCGACATCGTTGGCGCGCGGCAGGAATGATGGCTGGATACTACCGATCGGAAAGTTGCACGGTCAATACAGGGAAAACGCTGAAGCCGTCGCGCATTCAGTGGCGATGGTCGGGATCGTCGCAGTCGTGCGGATGCGCGTGGCCGTCGAGGTCGTCGCCATCGTCCTCATCGTCTTCGTCCTCTTCATCCTCGTCGTCCTGCGCCAGGTCAGGATCCTCGGTCAGCGCGAAGGGCAGCACGTCTTCCAGGCTGTCCGACCAGGCGGACTCCTCGCCATCATGGTCCAGCTTGACGAAGCGCTCGCCCTCGCCGAGCGTGATCTGGATGGCCCACAGGTACAGGCAGTCGTAGGTGTCGTCGTCGGCCGGCGGCAGGCCGCCGCGGTTGCCCAGCAGGCGCGCGCCCGTGCCGCCCAGCTGCACGTGGACCTGGGATTCGTCGGCTTCGGCCTTCTCGTCCAGCGGCACGCCGAAAGTCACCCATTCGGTGCCTTCCTCGCCCAGCACGACTTCGGCCAGCACGGGCTTGCCCAGGAAGGCGCTGAGGGCGTCGGCCGTCTTGGCCAGCATGTCCAGCTCGGTCGAGCTGAAACGGGTCAAGGAGGCGGGAGGCGTGGCGGAGGCGGACATGAGGATTCCTGGGCGCGCCCGCGCCATGAGGGCGCGGCGCAGCATGAGATTGAGTAGCTTGGGGATTCGAGTCAGGCGCTATTGTCGCGCGTTCGGCCATGCCTTGCATCGGACGCGTGGATGACGCGGTTCGCAGGGGGCGCGCCGCCAGCCAGGGGCGGCGGATGGCGCGCAATGTCCTACGGCGATGCCCGCGGCGCGTCGCCGCTGCGACGCCGCGCGCTGTCGGGCGATTCCCCGGTCAGCCGTTGGAACATGGCGATGAACGCCGAGGGCGTGCTGTAGCCGAGCCGGCGCGCGACGTCCTGCACCGGCAGTCCCGCGTCCAGCATGCCCAGCGCGCTGACCACGCGCAGCCGCTGGCGCCAGTCGTTGAACGACATGCCCAGATGCTGCTGGCAGTGGCGCAGCAGCGTGCGCTCGGTGATGCCGGCGCTGGCGGCCCAGTGCGCCGCGCCGCGCTTGTCGCCGGGCTCGCGCTGCAGCGCCGCCAGGATCGGGGCCAGCGGCAGCTCGGTGGTGGACGGCAGATAGCTGGCGTAGGCGCGCGCCTGGCGCGTCTGGTCGATCACCACCTGCGCCATGCGCCGGTCTTCCGGCGTATCCGGATAGGTGATGCCGCGCCGCTCGAAATCGGCCAGCACGGCGCGCATGACGGGGCTGATCTCCAGCGTGCAGGGAGCGGTCGGCAGACTGGCGCAGGCCGCCGCCGGAATGTCGATGCAGGCGTAGTGGACCTCGCCCTCGTTCTGGCAGCAATGGGACACGCCCGGCGGTATCCAGATGGCGTACTGCGGCGGCGACAGGTACAGCACGCCTTCGATGCCGATCTCCATGATGCCGGAGATCGCGAAGTTCAGTTCGCCCCAATCGGAGCGGTGGCGCGCCATGCTGGAATGCGGCGTGAAATGCAGGATGCGGCAGGCCAGCGGGTAGGGCAGGTGGCTGGCCAGCTGGGCGGAGGTAGCGGGGTCCATGTCCGGATTCGAGCGTGTCTTGTCTGAAATTCATTATATGCCTGGAGTCAGACAAGTCCTACACTGAGCGCTCGTTCCCGCAAGAGCGCATCATGCAGCAAGCTTCCGTTTCCCATCCTCCCGCCCGTTACCTGTTCTTCCCGCTGCTGGCGGCCCTGATCTGGTCGGTCAACATGATCGTCACCAAGATGTCCGCCGGCCTGATCGCGCCCGCCGCCATCGGCTTCTACCGCTGGGCGCTGGCCGGCGCGCTGCTCACGCCCTTCGCCTTGCCGGGCGCCTGGGCGCAGCGCGCCCAGATCCTGCGCCACTGGCCCAAGCTGGCCGTGCTGGGCGGCCTGGCGATGGCGCTGTACCAGGGGCTGGCCTATGTGGCCGCGTCGACCACCACCGCCACCAACATGGGCATCATCACCGCCATGATCCCGCTGCTCACCATCGTGGTCAGCGCGCTGGTGCTGCGCGAGCGGCCCACGCTGATGGCGCTGCTGGGCGGGCTGGTGTCGCTGGCCGGCCTGTCGCTGCTGATCGGCGAGGGCGACCCGGCCCGGCTGCTGCAGGTGGGCGCCAATCCGGGCGACCTGCTGATGGGCGTGGCGGCGCTGGCCTATGCGCTGTATGGCGTGCTGCTGAGGCTGTGGGCGCTGCCGCTGGGGCCGTGGCAATCGCTGTACGCGCAGATCGCCTTCGGCACGCTGTTCCTGCTGCCGACCTTCCTGCTGGCGCCGCCGTCGCCGCTCAATGCCGACAACCTGCCGCTGGTGCTGTACGCCGGCGTGTTCCCGTCGCTGTTCGCGCCGTTCCTGTGGATCCAGGGCGTGCGCCATCTGGGGCCGAACCGCGCCAGCATCTTCCTGAACGTGATGCCGGTGGTCACCGTGGCGATCGCCGCCACCTTCCTGGGCGAAAAGCCGCACCTGTTCCACCTGGTCGGCGGCGCCATGGCGCTGGCCGGCGTGATGCTGGCGCAGATGCGCGTGGGGCGGCCCGCGAAGGCGCGGCGCAAGGCGGCGGAGCAGGATCCGTCCCTGTGCAAATCGTCCTGAGACGGGCGCGCTCAACGGCGCGCGGCCGCTGTCGCGCGCCCGCAAGGGTTCCGGCCTACAATCGACGGTTTCCCAGTCTCATATCCGATACGAGCCCATGGCCCAATACGTCTACACCATGAACCGCGTCGGCAAGATCGTGCCGCCGAAGCGGCAGATCCTGCGCGACATCTCCCTTTCGTTTTTTCCTGGCGCCAAGATCGGCGTGCTGGGCCTGAACGGCTCGGGCAAGTCGACGCTGCTGAAGATCATGGCGGGCGTGGACCGCGAGATCGAAGGCGAAGCCATCCCCATGCCGGGCCTGAACATCGGCTACCTGCCGCAGGAACCGCAGCTCAACCCCGAGCACACGGTGCGCCAGGCCGTCGAGGAAGGCCTGGGCGCGGTGGTCACGGCCAAGAAGCGCCTGGACGAGGTCTATGCCGCCTATGCCGAGCCGGACGCTGATTTCGACGCGCTGGCCGCCGAGCAGGCCGAGCTTGAAGCCATCATCGCCGCCGCCGCCTCCAGCGGCGCCGACGACATCGAGCACCAGATGGAAATCGCCGCCGACGCGCTGCGCCTGCCGCCCTGGGACGCCATCGTCGGCAAGCTGTCCGGCGGCGAGAAGCGCCGCGTGGCGCTGTGCCGCCTGCTGCTGTCCAAGCCCGACATGCTGCTGCTGGACGAGCCCACCAACCACCTGGACGCCGAAAGCGTGGAGTGGCTGGAGCAGTTCCTGCACAAGTTCCCCGGCACCGTGGTGGGCGTGACCCACGATCGCTACTTCCTGGACAACGCCGCCGAATGGATCCTGGAACTGGACCGCGGCTACGGCATTCCGTGGAAGGGCAACTACAGCTCCTGGCTGGAGCAGAAGGAAGACCGCCTCAAGCAGGAAGAGGCCTCCGAGTCGGCCCGCCAGAAGACCATCAAGAAGGAACTGGAGTGGGTGCGCCAGAACCCGAAGGGCCGTCAGGCCAAGGCCAAGGCGCGCCTGGCCCGCTTCGAGGAACTGTCGTCCTACGAATACCAGAAGCGCAACGAAACCCAGGAAATCTTCATTCCGGTGGGCGAGCGCCTGGGCAACGAGGTCATCGAATTCAACAACGTCAGCAAGGCCTATGGCGACCGCCTGCTGATCGACAACCTCAGCTTCAAGATCCCGCCGGGCGCCATCGTCGGCATCATCGGCGCCAACGGCGCCGGTAAATCGACGCTGTTCCGCATGATCGCGGGCCGCGAGCAGCCGGATTCGGGCGAGGTCAATATCGGCCAGACCGTCAAGCTGGCCTATGTCGACCAGTCGCGCGACGCGCTGGAAGACAAGAAGACCGTGTTCGACGCCGTGGCCGACGGCGCCGACCTGCTGACGGTGGGCAAGTTCGAGATGTCCTCGCGCGCCTACCTGGGCCGCTTCAACTTCAAGGGCGGCGACCAGAACAAGGTCGTGGGCCAGCTGTCCGGCGGCGAACGCGGCCGCCTGCACATGGCCAAGACGCTGATCGCCGGCGGCAACGTGCTGCTGCTGGACGAACCGTCCAACGACCTGGACGTCGAAACGCTGCGCGCGCTGGAAGACGCGCTGCTGGAGTTCCCCGGCAGCGTCATGGTCATCAGCCACGATCGCTGGTTCCTGGACCGCATCGCCACGCACATCCTGGCGTTCGAAGGCGACTCGCAAGTCGTGTTCTTTGACGGCAACTACCAGGAATACGAAGCCGACAAGAAGCGCCGCCTGGGCGACGAGGGCGCCAAGCCCAAGCGCCTGCGGTACAAGGCGCTGAAGTAAGGCGTTCTTGAAGCAGGGTGTCCTTGAAGTAAGGCGTCCTGTTAGGCAGTCCGAAAATCCCGGCCCGTTCGTGCCGGGATTTTTTTTGGATGGTGGAATGAAGGCCCGCCTCGTTTGAGGTGCATCCCTATTCACTCGCCATGCAGGAGATCGACATGCGCGCCACCGTGACGCTGGACGACGAGTTGCTTGAATTGGCGCGCGCTTACACGGGGATCCAGGCTACGTCAGCGCTTGTGCAAAGCGCGTTGAGGCAACTCGTGCAGAAAGAGGCCGCCAAACGCCTCGCCGGCTTGGGAGAAAGTTCGCTTACCCTGAATGCCATCCCGAGACGGCCAGGGGCAATCCGCGATGATCCCGAGTGATCTTTCAGTTTTCACCTGTAGCCACTCACTCGGCCATCGCCGGGCGCCGCGATATCATTAAGTCAACCGTGCGGCGCTCGCTGCCGCGCCCGCTTTCCTGGAGATCCCCCCATGCTGCTGCCCGCCTCCGATTCCACCCTGCTCATCGTCGACATGCAGGGCCGCCTGATGCCCGTGATCCACGACGGTGACGCGGTGCTGGCGGCCAACGTCAAGCTGGCCCAGGCCGCGCGGCTGCTGGAGGTGCCGGTGGTCGCCACCGAGCATCACAGCAAGATGCTGGGCGTGACCGTGGCGCCGCTGGCCGAGCTGGTGCAATCGACCTTCCAGAAAATGCACTTTTCGTCGGCGCGCGAGCCGGGCTTCGAAGGCTGGCTGCCGGCCGCGCGCAAGACCGTGCTGGTGACCGGCTGCGAGGCGCACATCTGCGTGCTGCAGACCGTGATCGGTCTGACCGAACTGGGCTATCGCGCCGTGCTGGTGTCCGATGCGGCGGGCTCGCGCAAGCCGTCCGACCATCATGCGGCGCTGCGCCGCGCGCGGGCGCATGGCGCGGATATCGTCACCACCGAAATGGCGATCTTCGAGTGGATGGAAACCTGCGAGCACGCGCGCTTCCGCGATGTGTTACGTCTGGTCAAATAGCAGCCCCCGGCTGCAACATTGTCCCCAGGGAACGCAAAGATTATCTCGCTGTTTGACACAATTCCTGGGCAAACCTCACAGCGCCGAGGCGAATATTTTGCGATCCTGAAGGCTCCAACCCAAGAGGGAAGCGCGCGCTCGCAACCAGCAGGATCCAGCGCTTTTCCGGGAACAAGAACAGGAGTCCCATCATGAAAATCGCATCCATCACCAAGATCTGCGCGGCGACCGCGCTGGCTGTCACCATGGCGGGCTGCTCGTCGTGGGACAGCATGAGCCATCGTCAGAAAAGCACCGTGGGCGGTGCCGCGTTGGGCGGCGTGGCCGGCGCGGTGATCACCAACGGCGGCATCCTCGGCACGGTCGGCGGCGCGGCCATCGGCGGCGTGATCGGCGACCAGGTCGGCAAGCGGCGCTGATGCGGCGACCGCATTCCGGCCACCCATGAAAAAACGCCCGGCGATGCCGGGCGTTTTTCTTTGGCCAGCCGCCGCGTGGCGGCCGCGCTCCGCTGCGCGCGGGCGGGAACTTGCGATCCCGCCGGCGGGCGTCAAGCGTTGGGGCTCGAGGTCTCGCTTTGCGGCATCTCGATCTTCACTTCCAGGACTTCCAGCGTGTCCTGGCGTTCCAGGTGCACCTTGATGTCCTCGGGGTTGATCTTGACGTACTTGGAGATCACGGCGATGAGTTCCTGCTGCAGCTGCGGCAGGTAGTCGGGCGAATCGCCGCGGCCCCGCTCGTGGGCCAGGATGATCTGCAGCCGCTCCTTGGCGACGGAGGCGGACGTTTTCTTTTGACCGAGCAGAAACGACAGGAAGGACATTGCTTACTTGCCTCCGAACAGGCGTTTCAGGAAACCGGGCTTTTCGTAGTCGGTGAAGCGCAGGGCCTTGTCTTCGCCCAGATAGCGGGCGACGACGTCCTTGTAGGCTTCGGACACGTCGGTGTCTTTCAGGTGGATGGCCGGCAGGCCCTGGTTGGACGCCTGCAGCACGGCTTCGGATTCGGGGATTACGCCGATCAGCTTGATGCGCAGGATGTCCTCGATGTCGGTCAGCGACAGCATCTCACCGTCGACCACGCGCTTGGGGTTGTAGCGCGTGAGCAGCAGGAATTCCTTGACCGGCTCGTTGCCTTCCACGGCGCGCTTGGACTTGGCGGCCAGGATGCCCAGGATGCGGTCGGAGTCGCGCACGGACGAGACTTCGGGGTTGGTCACGACGATGGCATCATCGGCGAAGTAGGCGGCCATCAGCGCGCCGGTCTCGATGCCGGCCGGCGAATCGCAGACGATGTATTCGAAGCCCATTTCCTTCAGGTCGTTGATGACCTTTTCCACGCCTTCCTGGGTCAGCGCGTCCTTGTCGCGGGTCTGCGACGCCGGCAGGATGAACAGGTTCTCGAGCTGCTTGTCCTTGATCAGGGCCTGATTCAGCGTGGCTTCGCCCTGGATCACGTTGACGAAGTCGTACACCACGCGCCGTTCGCAACCCATGATGAGATCCAGGTTGCGCAGGCCGACGTCGAAGTCGATGACAGCGGTCTTGTGGCCCCGCATCGCGAGTCCCGCGGAAAAACTGGCGCTGGTCGTGGTCTTGCCCACGCCGCCTTTGCCGGAAGTCACCACAACGATGCGTGTCATGACGATCAAACCCTTATGTTCGAATAAATCGCGTTATCGTAAAGCAAAAAGCCCGTGTAAGGCTTCTTACAGAATGTGTGTAGTTGATTTGCGCTCTTGCGCGAATCGGATGTTGCGTCAGGCCTTCAGGGCCTCGATGCGCAGCGTGTCGCCGTCCAGCCGGATCAGCGCCGGCTGGTTGTGCAGCGAGCGGTCGAGCTTGTCTTCGACCACGCGATACACGCCGGCCACGGCCAGCAGCTCGGCGTCCAGGTGCGTGGTGAAGATGCGGGCCGTGGCATCGCCGCGCGCGCCCGCCATGGCCTTGCCGCGCAGCGGGCCGTACACATGCACGTTGCCGTCGGCGATGACCTCGGCGCCCTGGCTGACCATGCCGATGACCACCAGGTCGGTGTGGCGCGCATAGACGCGCTGGCCCGAGCGCAGCGGCTTGGTGATGACCAGCGCCGACGATGAGTGCGGCGCGAAGGCGGTCGGGGCAGGCGCCGAGGTGGCGCTGGCGGCCTCGCGTTCCGGCATGGGGTTGGGCGAGGGCGCGGCCTTGCCGGCGGGCGCGGGCTCGGCGGTGTCGCTGGGCGCGGGCGCGGTCGTCACGGCGGCAGCCTGGATCGAGGGCACCGGCGTGGAGACGTCATTGGCCGGGGCCATGTCCACCGCCTGGGCGGGACGCGGGGCCGGCGTGGGCAGTTCCACGGGCGTCAGGCCCGCCTTGCGGGCCGCTTCCAGGTTGGCGCCTTCGGCCACCACGCCGATGGGCGGCAGGTTGTGTCCGCGCAGCGCGGCGATCAGCGCCGGCCAGTCGATGGCTTCCTCGACGCGGCTGGCGTCGACCACCACGGGTTCGTTCTCGAAGAAGCTGCCGGCGTCGGCCATGCGCTTGGCCAGCGCGGCGCTCAGGCGCTCGGGATCGGCGCTGTGCAGGACCACCCGGATCGCATACAGGGTGGCGCTCTTGAAGTCCAGGGCTAGGGATTCAGTGTTCATCTTGGTGTGGGACGGCGGCCGGGCACGGGAAAAAGGGCCCGTTCCGCCGGCGCGCGGATGTCGGGCATGATAACCCGCCGGGGGCGGTTTCTTCCGGTTTGGCTCAGGGGAAATCGGGGTGTTTTCCGCCTTTTGCCGCCGGCCCGGACGCTTGCCTCGACGGCCCGGTCGGGCCTCGGAGATGCAAAAAGGGCGCCCGCAGGCGCCCTTTGGCCGAAGCAACCGGAATCAGCCTTGCGCCCAGGAGTCGCGCAGGGTGACGACGCGGTTGAGGACGGGATTTTCCGCCGTCGATTCCTTCAGGTCCGCCGTGAAGTAGCCCAGGCGCTCGAACTGCCAGGTCGCGCCCGGCGTCGCCACGGTGCCCGGTTCCAGCCAGGCCGTGACGGTCTGCTTGGAGTTCGGGTTCAGGCAGGTCAGGAAGTCCTTGTCGCCGCCGTCCGGACGCGGGTCGGCGAACAGGCGGTCATACAGGTGGATCTGCGCGGGCACGGCATGCGCGGCGCTGACCCAGGTGATGTTGCCCTTGACCTTGACGCTGTCGGCGCCCGGCGTGCCGCTCTTGGTGTCCGGCAGGTATTCGGCCTGGACTTCCACGACCTCGCCGGCCTCGTTCTTGGTGAAGCCGGTGCAGCGCACCACATAGCCGTATTTCAGGCGCACGGTGTTGCCGGGGAACAGGCGGAAGTACTTCTTCGGCGCTTCCTCGCGGAAGTCGTCGCGCTCGATCCAGAGTTCGCGCGTCAGCGGGAATTCGCGATGGCCGGCCTCGGGGTCGTGCGGATTGCGCGGCGCCGTGCAGGTTTCGCTCTGGCCCTCGGGGTAGTTGGTGATGACCAGCTTGAGCGGGTCCAGCACCGCCACCGAGCGCGCGGCCACCGGATCCAGGTCGTCGCGCACGGCCTGCTCCAGCAGGCTGTAGTCGATGCGCGAGTCGGACTTGGACACGGCGGTGCGGTCGCAGAACAGGCGGATCGACGACGCGGTGTAGCCGCGGCGGCGCAGGCCGAAGATGGTGGGCATGCGGGGATCGTCCCAGCCGTCGACATGGCCTTCGCGCACCAGCTGCAGCAGCTTGCGCTTGCTGGTGACGATGTAGCTCAGGTTCAGGCGGGCGAATTCGTACTGGCGCGGCAGCGGCTGCGCCAGCTTGCCCAGCTCGGCCAGGCGCGCCAGGATCCAGTCGTAGAACGGGCGCTGGTCTTCGAATTCCAGCGTGCAGACGCTGTGCGTGATGCCTTCGAGCGCGTCCTCGACCGGGTGGGCCCAGCTGTACATCGGGTAGATGCACCACTTGTCGCCGGTGCGGTGGTGATGGGCGTGGCGCACGCGGTACATGACCGGGTCGCGCAGGTTGATGTTGGGCGAGGCCATGTTGATCTTGGCGCGCAGCACCAGGCTGCCGTCAGGATGCTTGCCGTCGCGCATCTCGCGCAGCAGCGCCAGCGATTCGGCGGCGGGGCGGTCGCGCCAGGGCGAGTTGATGCCCGGCTCGGTCAGCGTGCCGCGGTTGGCGCGGATCTCGTCGGCGCTCTGCGCGTCCACGTAGGCGTGGCCGGCTTCGATCAGCGCTTCGGCGAACTCGTACATGTAGCCGAAGTAGTCGCTGGCGAAATACAGGTTGTCGTTGCCGTCGGCCTTCCAGTCGAAGCCCAGCCAGTGCACGGCCTCGATGATGGCGTCGACGTACTCCTGGTCTTCCTTCTCGGGATTGGTGTCGTCGAAGCGCAGGTGGCAGACGCCGCCGAAGTCGCGCGCCAGGCCGAAGTTCACGCAGATGCTCTTGGCGTGGCCGATGTGCAGGTAGCCGTTGGGCTCCGGCGGGAAGCGCGTGCGGATCCGGGCCGGGTCGGGCTGACCCTGCTGCTGTACCGCCGCCGGGCCGGGCTTGCCCGCCCAGCGCTTGTCCTGGTAGCGGTTGGCCTGGAGATCGTCCGTGACGATGTTCAGCAGGAAATTGGACGCGGCCGCGGGGGCGGCGGCGGCCGGAGTCGGCGAGGAAGGCGGCGTCGGGGCGGAAGTCATTCTTGAAAGAATAGGAAAAAGCGGCGACAAAGCGTCAATTTTGCCATGATCCGCAAGGAGGGCCTCCGGGGGCTGGTCAAGCCGGGTTGCAAATGGCTCCCATCTTCCGGGGACAGGCTCTACACTTATGGGCCTGTCTACCCTGTTGGCATCATGGATATATCCACTCTATCACTGGCCCGTGCGCAGTTCGTGACCAGTCTGAGTTTCCTGGCGCTGTTCCTGTCCGTCGCCCTGGCGCTGGCCTGGATCCTGCTGTTCTTCAAGCTGCGCGCCCGCATGAGCGGCAACGGCGGCTGGACCGCCGCCTATCGCTTCTGGGTTCGCATCTTCGCCCTGTCCTTCGTGCTGACGCTGGCGGCCAGCGTGCCGGTGCTGATCCAGCTCGGCAGCCTGTGGGCGGGCCTGATGGACAAGATCGGCAACGTGGCCGGTCCGTTGCTGGGCTACGGCATCCTGTCCGTCTTCATCCTCAAGTCCTGCTTCCTGGGCGTCATGCTGTTCGGCCAGCGCCGCGTGTCCGACGGCGCCCATACGCTGGCGGTGCTGATGGTGGCGGTGGGCCAGATGGTGGCGGTGTTCTGGGTGCTGGCCCTGCAATCGTGGATGCAGACGCCCGACGGCGCGCTGCTGGTGGATGGCCGCTACCAGGTCTACGACTGGTCGGCCGTGGTGTTCAATCCGTCGATCGGCTGGCGCATGGCGCAGGTGGCGCTGGGCTCGGCCCTGGCGGCCGCGTTCCTGATCATCGGCGTGACGGCGCTGCAGGCGCTGCGCCGGCCGCTGGGCGACGGCGAGCGCTGCGCCTTCAAGGCCGCGCTGGTCATCGCCGCCGCCGCCGCCTTGCTGCAAGGGCCCGCGGCCGTGGGCGCGGCGCAGGTGATGGCCAAGTACCAGCCGGCCAAGGCCGCCGCCGCGGCGGGCTACTGGGAAAGCGGCGCCAAGCCCAGCCTGGTGCTGTTCGCCTGGCCGGATGCGCTGTCGCACCAGAACCAGGCCGAACTGGCCATCTCCAATGCCGGCGGCCGCTGGCTGCATCGCAACGACGACGGCTCCTTCCAAGGACTGGACAAGTATTCCGGCATGCTGCCGCCCGTGGCGCTGACCTTCTGGTCGCTGCGCGTGGCGGTCGGGCTGGGACTGCTGATGCTGGTCGCGTCCTGCGTCACGCTGATGTGGACCTGGCGGCGCGGGCTGGATCCGTCCAGCCTGCCGCGCGGGTGGCTGCGGACGCTGTGCGGCATGATGTTCTCGGGCGGCATCGCGGTGGTGGCGGGCTGGTGGGTGTCGATCATCGGCCTGCAGCCCTTCGTGGTGAACGGCACCATCACGCAGACGGAGGTGCTGGGCACGGCCTCGTCCGGCGCGGTGCTGTACGGCCTGATCGGCTACGGCCTGCTGTACGCGCTGTTGCTGGCCGCGTTCGCCGGCATGCTGTTCCACGCGGCGCGCTACGGCGTCGTGCCGGTGCGCAAACTGGGCGGAGGTGCGCAATGATCGCGATGCTGGCCGCTTCGCAAGGACTCAATCCCGACGATCCCTCGTTCTGGATGCCGCTGGCCTTCATGGCCTTGCTGTTCGTGGTGATCGCCGCCGGCGTGGTGCTGGACGGCTTCGACCTGGGCGTGGGCATCCTGCTGCAACTGGCGCCGGCCGAAGAGCGCGGCCGCATGATGAGCCTGCTCAGCCCCTGGCGCGACGCCAACGAGTTCTGGCTGCTGCTGGGCATGGGCCTGTTCGCCTCGGCCTTTCCCTTCGCCTGGGGCGCGGTGCTGGGCAAGCTGTATGGCCCGCTGACCTTCATGGTGCTGGGCGTGGTGCTGCGCAGCGTGGCGTTCGAATTTCGCATCCGCGCCCGCAACGAACACAAGCCGCGCTGGATCTTCGCCTTCTGGGCAGGGTCGCTGATGACGGCCTTCGGCCAGGGCATGCTGCTGGGCCGCATCGCCACGGGCTACCAGTCCGACGCCGGCTATGGCTGGTTCGCGCTGTTCGTGGGCCTGTGCGCGGTGGCGGCCTATGTGCTGCTGGGCGCGTCGTGGCTGGTGATGCGGGTCGATGGCGACCTGCAGCGCCGGGCCGCGAACTGGGCCCGCCACGCCATCCGCTGGACGGCCGTGGGCATGGTGGCGATCGCGGTGACGCTGGGCCTGGCCAACGCGGGCATCTTCTACAAGTGGAGCAACATCGCCCATCTGAGCCTCGCGGCCACGGTCTGGGTGTTGATGCTGGGCGGCTTCGTCGCGGCGGAAATGCTGCTGGCGCGGCTGCCGGGGCAGGCCGACCGTTTCAGCTGGCTGCCCTTCGTGCTGTGCGTGGCGCTGTTCCTGCTGATGCTGTGCGGGCTGGCCTACAGCCTGTTCCCCTACCTGATCCTGGACGACATGACGCTGTGGGACGGCGCCGGCGCGCTGGGTTCGATGCGGCTGGTCATGGCGGGCGCGGTGATCGGGATTCCGGTGGTGCTGGTGTTCAACATCCTGGCGTACCGCTCGGTGTTCGGCAAGGAGCGGCCGCCCGTGCCGCTGCTGCCGCCGCCGTCGCCCTGACCCGGGGCGCGAAACCTGCGCGCGGCGCTTGCCGCGCGGCATGCACAGCGCGGCGCCCAGGCGCCGCGCTTGCGTTTTGACGGCGTCAGACGATGGGGCGCGCCACCCGCTGCAGGATTTCCTCGCCGTAGGCTTCGAGCTTGCGCGCGCCCACGCCGCTGATGTGGCTGAGCGCGTCCAGCGTCTCGGGCTGGGCCAGCGCGATCTCGCGCAGCGTGGCGTCGTGGAAGATGACGTAGGCCGGCACGCCGTGGCTCTTGGCCACTTCGCCGCGCCAGGCGCGCAGCGCCTCGAACAGCGGTTGCAGCTCCGGCGGCAGGTCCACGGTGGCGGCCTTGACGCGCCCGCTGCCGGTCTTGCTCGCGCGGCCCTTCTTTTCGGATTCGCGACGCAGCATGAGCTGGTGCTCGCCCTTGAGCACGGCGCGGCTGCCTTCGGTCAGCGCCAGCGTGCCGTAACCCTCGTTGTCCACCGTCAGCAGGCCCTGCGCCAGCAGCTGGCGCAGCACGCCGCGCCAGGCGGTGTCGCTCAGGTCGGCGCCGACGCCAAAGACGCTCAGCGTCTCGTGGCCGTGCTGCTTGGTGCGCTCGGTGGACTTGCCGCGCAGAATATCGATGATGTGGCCGGCGCCGTAGCGCTGGCCGCGTTCCTTCCATAGCCGGTACACGGCCGACAGCACTTTCTGCGCCGCCACCGTGCCGTCCCAGGCCTGCGGCGGGTCCAGGCAGACGTCGCAGTTGCCGCAGGCGCTGATGTTCTGGCCGAAGTAGGCCAGCAGCCGCACGCGGCGGCATTCGACCGTCTCGCACAGGCCCAGCATGGCGTCGAGTTGCTGGCCCAGGCGCCGGCGATAGGCTTCCTCGCCGGGCGATTCGTCGATCATGCGGCGCTGCTGCACCACGTCCTGCAGGCCGTAGGCCAGCCAGGCCGTGGCGGGCAGGCCGTCGCGGCCGGCGCGGCCGGTTTCCTGGTAGTAGCCTTCGACCGACTTGGGCAGGTCGATGTGAGCCACGAAGCGCACGTCGGGCTTGTCGATGCCCATGCCGAAGGCGATGGTGGCCACCATGACCACGCCGTCCTCGCGCAGGAAGCGAGACTGGTTGGTGGCGCGCACCTGGGCGCTCAGGCCGGCGTGGTAGGGCATGGCGTCGATGCCCTGGTTGCACAGGAATTCGGCGGTTTCCTCGACCCGGGCGCGCGACAGGCAATAGACCACGCCCGATTCGCCTTCGTGCTCGTTCTGGATCATGTCCAGCAGCTGCTTGCGCACCTCGTTCTTCTCGACGATGCGGTAGCGGATGTTGGGGCGGTCGAAGCTGGAGACGAAATGGCGCGCCTCGTCCAGCGACAGGCGCTGCGCGATTTCGCTTCGGGTGGCCGCGGTGGCGGTGGCCGTCAGCGCGATGCGCGGCACGTCGGGCCAGCGCTCGTGCAGCATGGACAGGCCCAGGTATTCCGGCCGGAAGTCATGACCCCATTGGGATACGCAGTGCGCTTCGTCGATGGCGAACAGCGCGATGCGGCCGCGTTCCAGCAGCTGCAGGCAGCGGTCGGTCAAGAGGCGTTCCGGCGCGACGTACAGCAGGTCCAGCTCGCCCGCCAGGAAGGCCCGCTCCACGTCGCGGGCGACCTGCCATTCCTGGGTCGAGTTCAGGAACGCGGCGCGCACGCCGAGTTCGGTCAGCGCGTCGACCTGGTCCTGCATCAGCGCGATCAGCGGCGACACGACGATGCCGGTGCCTTCGCGCACCAGCGAGGGGATCTGGTAGCACAGCGACTTGCCGCCGCCGGTGGGCATGAGCACGAGCGCGTCGCCGCCGCCGATCACCTGGTCGACGATGGCTTGCTGGTCGCCGCGGAAGGATTCGTAACCGAAGACGCGCTGCAGGATTTCAAGGGCGCGCGCGTCAGACATGGGGGTAGGCCGGAAGCATCATGGCGGGGATTTTAAGCCCCAATCCGGCGGGCGGCCGCCGGGGGTGACTTTTCTGTCCGCCGCGAGGCCGAGGCTACCACTGCAGCCAGGTGCCGCGCATGAAGGTCTCCACCGGCATGCTCAGGTTGGCGCGCCATTCGTAATTGCCGGTAAGGATGTCGCGGTCCGCTCCCACCGCCAGCTTCACGGTCGGCGCCACGAACATGCTGTGCGCCAGGCCGACGCGCTGCGATGACAGCGTGGTGCCTTCGCGCAAGCCGGAATAGGTGCCGCTGAGCGTGCCCCAGCCATGGATGGGCACGCCGGCGGACAGCGTGTTGCGGGTCTGCGCGGTGCCCACGCCGCCGCCGCCGTAACTGGACAGGTCGCCGAAGCCGGCGCCGATCTGTTCGTTGGTATAGCCCAGGTTCAGGTTCTCGGACACGTCGACGTTGTAGCCGAAGCGGTAGCGCCAGGCGTTGACCGTGTCGAAGGAGCTTTGCGTGGCGCCGGCCTGGATCGTGCCGTAGTCGCCGGCCTGGTAGGTGGTGCCCATGCCGCGGGTGGTGAGGGTGGGCGCGCTCTGCATCTGGCCCTCGACCGTGAGCGCCGGCGTCAGGCCGTAGCGCACCGTGCCGCTGCCCACCGAGGCGCCGTAGTCGACGGCGCCGGAGCTGGCGCCGGGGGCCATGCGGTTGAGCCGGCCGACCGACGAGGAGTAGCCGAAGCGGCCTTCCGGCAAGGCGGCGCCCGAGCCTGTCCAGTTCGAGATCTGCAGGCCGCCGACCGGCGCCGCGCTGCCCCAGGAGGGGGCGTTGGTACTCAGGTTGCCGACCGCCACGGCCGGGCCGCTGGTGTCGCGGTAGGTCCAGTTCTGGTCGCCATAGCGCAGCCCGCCTTGTCCGCCGACCGAGGAAAACCAGGCGCGCGAGCGCCGCGAGACGCCGGAGTACACCATCACCGGGCCGCGGGGGATGTCGGCGCTTTCCAGGTCCAGCGC
>NZ_JAGTJY010000128.1:0-17684 GCF_018195695.1 Achromobacter sp. Marseille-Q0513
AGGCCTTCTGTGTAATTCCTAAGCCCGCCTTGAACACGGAATTTCTGACACTCCCTGAACTCCTGGCGCAACCCGTAGCCTCGCACCAACGCGGCATAGCTGCGAGACGTGAAGACCAACTTCATGCTCATCGTCAACTCCCTTGATCATGACGTGAGCAGGCTTTCACTGGGTCGTTACAAGCGCACCAAGTCTGTTGATGCGCTATGGCCATATCCGTGGTCTATCCCACCCGATTCCAGAACTCCAGCTTCACGGATTCTGGCTCAATCAGATCAAGATAGTCCATGCATGCGGGATGAAACGGCCCTTGCCCCCATTTCCCACAAAGAGCACGTGCCTGTTCGGCACTGTCTGCCAAAACCACATCGGCGAAGAGATCACTATTCTCATCCCGGCGCATCAACATATGCGTGTGAAACCCTGGTTCACCGTGATACAGGGTTTCTGCCATCAGGCGAGCTGCATTGGTCAGCCTGTGCTCTTGGACGCCAGGGCGCAACCGGAACAGAGAGAATTCCATGCCTCCCACGCAATCCACACCACCGCCATACTTGAGCAACGGAGTTCCAAACAACGGCTGGCTATCTACCCGCATCAAGGAAAAATACGTTCGACAAACCTGGGACCCACTCATTCCCGCGATCGCAATATCGGCGGCCTCGCGCGATTTCCAGACAACCATATCGACGTATCGCCCTGCTGTCAGTGACAGCAGTTGACGTGACAAGTAGCCGTCCTGTCCTTGCAGAAACTGCTGCTGCACCATGGCGGCAGCAGTGAGCAATTCAGCCTCGGAAACGCCAGGATTCAGGCTGAACTCAGCCCACTCGACAACATGCATTCGGTTCTCTCCACTGTTTGGCAATGTGTGCAATGATCCAGGTATTGCTGCCAAACCATGTCAGCAAATCACCTTGTCGGCAATTCCATGACGCCTCGTTCTCTGCAAGTCCGCCTATCCCGTCTTGAGGCACTGTCCGATCGACTATCGGACGGAAGCATGCATGGGATCGCAGCCCTCGCAGAAGAATTCGGAGTCAGTCAGCGAACGCTGGCACGCGACCTCACACTGCTGCGCGAGCAAGGATGGGAGCTGGAAAGCTCATCAGGACGCGGGGGCGGTGTTCAGGTGGCACAGCGTTGGTCATCTGGCCGCATGACATTGCGCGGTGACGATGCCATGGAGCTGCTCATGGCATTGGCTCTTTCCGAAGCCTTGGGAATGTCCCCCGCCAAAAGGCATACGGAACTGCGACGCCAACTCGGGCGCTGTTTCGCGCCAGCAGATCGCGACGATATTGCCCGGCTACGCAAGCGCATCCGCGTGGCATCACCTGTGTCTAGCGAGATTCAAGTCTCGTTGCGGGGCGATGCGCAAGTCGCTCGAACGAGCATCTACGATGCATTCGCCAAACAATGGATGCTATCTATCCACTACATTGATAGCCACAATACAACCAGCGAACGCTTGATTGAGGCCCAGTGTTTACTGCTTGCCTGGCCTTTCTGGTATTTGCTGTCATGGGACACACAGCGCGAGGCAGTGCGAACCTTTCGGCTGGATCGCATTATTGAAGCACGCAAGATGAATCAGCGTTTCCAGCTTCGCCCGGCAAACCTGTTCTGGGCTGCGTGCAATGAAGTGGGCATCGTATTGTGAGACCAGGACGAACGAATGCGAGAGCCTTTCCGTATTTTTGTGGGCGAGGCGTTTTAAAAGTTGTTATCCCCGCAGCGCAGTAAACCGTTCGCCGAATAGGATATCGGACAGCTGCGCGCTGGCCTTTGCGGTCTTGGACGCAATAAGCAATCGAGCCAGCATCGGGTGGGGGCTGGCTCGAACAGGATGGATCGGTTTAGTGAATGGGCTTTTGTTCCATTGAGAAGCGAGCCCCCGGTAGCGGCTCATCAAGCGCAGCCCCCACAACATCCCCAATGTGATCGCATAGACTCTCAATTCCGCCAAGCAGATTGGACACAATCCACGGATCCAATGGCGGGGTTCCGGTGCTATCCGGCTCATTGGCACTATTCCCGACAATCCTGCTTATCGCCCAAATCCCCAGGCAAGCCCGTTCCACCTTCCGAATATCCGCAACCCGCACAACGCCAAACTCCGGATCATCCGGAGTGGCCCAGCGGTCAAGAGTCAAAGGGTGATCGTTCATCAGTCGCTCCAGTATTGACGCAATAGGAAGAGAGATGCCGCCATTGCAGCGGCCATGTCGTCCGTCTTTTCCAGCTGTCAACCTGGGCGATCCTTGTGGGACTGCGGAGCCAGTATCGGCTCCAGCGGGCACGGGAATCAAGCGTGATGGGTGCCAAATCGAGCACGCGACGGTCCCGTCCTGATCCCCGCACAAGCCAGCGCTCAAAAAACAAAAGAACCGCAAAGCGGTCCTTTACCCATTCAATCACAGCCCCCCCAGCCTCACCCCTCAGCCAGAAAAAACCGCTCCTTCAACTCCTGCAACCCAATCCGCTCCAGCATCTCCCGCAGCCGTTCCGCCGGCTTTCTTCTCGGCAGATCCTTGTACTGCGCGATGATCAGCTCGTTCTTCATCGAGTGCTCCCACCCGACCAGCTCGGTCACGCTGACCTGATACCCGTGCGCTTCCAGCTGCAAGCAGCGCAGCACATTGGTGATCTGGCTCCCGAACTCCCGCGTATGCAGCGGATGCCGCCAGATTTCCGCCAGCGGATCGGCCAGGGCCTTGGCCTTGTTCTTGCGCAACACCGACGCCACTTCCGCCTGGCAGCAGGGCACGACCACGATGTACCTGGCCTTTTTCTCCAGCGCGAAACGGATCGCGTCGTCGGTGGCGGTGTTGCAGGCGTGCAGGGCGGTGACCACGTCGATGGACGGGGGCAGTTTGTCGGAGGTGATGGATTCGGCCACCGACAGGTTCAGGAAGGACATGCCGCCAAAGCCCAGGCGCCGGGCCAGTTCTTCCGACGATTTCACCAGCTCTTCGCGGGTTTCGATGCCGTAGATGTGCGAGCCTTGCTGTTGCGCCTGGGGCTGTTCCTTGAAGAACAGGTCATGCAGGATGAAGCCCAGGTAAGACTTGCCCGCGCCGTGGTCGGCCAGGGTGACGGCGCCGCGTTGCGCCTGCACGTCTTTCAACAGCGGCTCGATGAACTGGAACAGGTGGTAGACCTGCTTGAGCTTGCGGCGGCTGTCCTGGTTCATCTTGCCGTCGCGGGTCAGGATGTGCAGGGCCTTGAGCAGTTCGATCGACTGGCCGGGGCGGATGTCGTGGTTTTTTTCAGGCATGGGGCAAGGCAATGCGCCCCGCTGGGAGTGGGGCGCGAGGGAAGGCGGAAAGCGTCAGTTTAACGAAAATGCTAGCGGCAGCGCGCCTGCGCGACTTCATACGCGCCGTCCGAGTCGAAGCGCTTCGGTACTTCGTAGGACACGACGCAGGGTCGGCTGCCGCCGATCCGGATGCGTTTGCCGATGTCTTCGTTGACCAACATGAAGTTGCCGTCGCCAACGATGGGCCCCAGGATCCTGCCGGCCTCGTTGTAGACGCTGGCGCCCAGCGGCACGGGGCGGCCTTCGGCGTCGCGGATGTCCAGCAGCAGTTGGCGCACCTGCATTGCGCCGATGCGGTTGACGGCGACGCTGCCGCGCGCCAGGCCGAGCTCCAGTTGGGTGGTGTCCAGGCGGATGTTGCGCGGCAGGTCGCGTGTGTCCAGGCGCAGCTTGGCCCGGGTGTAGGGCGCGATGCGGGGGATGACGGCGGTGCCGGCGTGGTTGGTGATGGCGCTGCCGCCGGGTGCTTGTATGCGCAGGCCTGATTGGCCGGGGACGCGGATCAAAGCGTAGGTGTCGCCGATGCGTTCGGACGAGGTGCCCAGCAGTCCCTCGGCATAGGCCAGGCCGCCAGCGGCGCTGAAGTAGGTGGAGCTGGTGCGGCTCGTGGTGCGCGAGGCGCCGGCGCCCAGTTGGGCGTAGGCGGTCCGGGTGTTGACCGAAGCGCCGTAGCGCCGGTCGCGGGCGTTGCCGCTGCGTTCCAGCGTGTAGCGCGAGTCGCGTCCGAAAGCGCCGATGTAGCTGGCGGTGGTTTCCAGGGTGTCTTGCGCGGTACGCTGTACGCTGCCCTGCAGGGTGCCCCGGCCCAGGGGCATGGACAGGTTCAGATAGACGGTAGATCCGGCGACGGGATTCGTCTGCCAGGACAGGCTGGCGTTGACGCGTCCGATCTTGCGGTTGAGGCTGAGCGTATGCGACAGGCCGGCGCCGGCATTGTCGTTGTGATAGCGGTTGCGGCTGGCGACGTAGGACAGGGCGCCCCAGCGCGGGTGCGCCCAGGACAGCGAGGCGCCCAACGATTGTCGCAGGCGCATAAGGTAGCGGCGCGCCTCGTAAGGTGCGAAGGCGGTGTCGGCGTCCAGGTAATTCCGGCCGCGCCGGAGCCAGGACAGCGAGACCGAAAGATTCGGATGAGGGTTGGCGCTGCCCTGCACGCTGAATTCCAGGCCCCGGCCGTGGCCGCGCGTGTCGGCATGGCGGATGCCCGCCGAGGCCCAGGCGCCGTTGTCCAGCGACAGGCGCGCCACCGTGGCCAGGCTGCGGTGGCCGCGCGACAGCAGCGCCGCATGCGCAAGGTGCAGCGCATCGCTAGCGTTGTGGGCGTATTCCGCCGTGAGCAGTTCGCTGGCCGGACGGGGGCCGGGGAGGTCGACCGCGGCGGGGTTGCGGTAGCGGCCCAGGCCCAGCGACCAGGAAGACGCCGGCCGCGCGCCGCCAGCGCCGATTTGGGCCGGTGCGCTGAAACGCTGGCGCTGCCCGTCCTCTTCGATGATGGTGACGTCGATATCGGCGCCGGCGTTCAGTCCGGGCACGTGTGACAGCGCGAACGGGCCGGGAGCTAGGATGCTGCGGTGGACCACGCGCCCGCGCTGGCGGATCTCCAGGGTGGCGCGGCTTCGGGCGATTCCCTGGATGGGAACGAGGAGCTCGCCGGTGGCGTTCTGGTTGTCATCGGCGCCGATCTGCGCGCCGCGCATCGGCAGTCCGCCGAACTGCGTGCCGAAGCCGTTGATCTGGCCAACCTGCAGCAGCGCTTTCCAGACGTGGATGGGGCGCTGCGCATAGGCTTCCTGCTGTTGGAAGCGACGGATGCCGTTCATGCGGGTCAGCACGCCACGGTTGCGCAGCGCCCAGTTGGCCAGGTTCAGGCCGGGTTCCAGCGTGGCCTGCAGGTAGTCGTAGCCGCCTTGCGGGGTGGCGATGCGCTGGCCGAATAGTTCGTAGTTGAACAGCAGGGCCGTGCCGCCGCGTTGATAGGCGCCTTTCCGACGCGCGGGGTCGAAGGCGCTGTCGGGCAGCGTGAGTTCGACGCGGTATTGGCCGGGATAGGCGTGCAGCCGCATGGCGGGCCAGCGCGCGGCCGCGTCGGCGCAGTCGGGCTGCGCCGGGTCGTGGCGCAGGCCCAGGCGCTCGAGCAGCGGCGGGTCGAAGCAGAGGCCGCCCTGGTCGTCGAACCGGGCTCGCACGCGCTGGCTGCGGCCCGCGTTGACGCGGATCCAGATCTCGTGCGTGCCGGGCAGGAAGCGCGGCGCCTTGCCGAAGTAGCGGGCCAGGTCTTCGGAATAGCCTCGGGCTTTCAGCGTTCGCGTGTCGAATTGCAGGGCGTCCTCGACGCGTGCATGGGCCTTGTCCATGGCGCTGGCGCGGCTGTCGGCACGGGCCGCCGAGGCCTGGAGGGCAAGCAGGGCCAGCGCCAGCAAGCAGGACGCCAGCGCATGAGGATGGACAGGGATTGCGCACACCGGCCCCGGCGGCGCGCGGCGGCGCGCGCGGAGCCTGGCGATCACAGCCCGAAGGCGAAGTTCAGCGTCAGCGAACCGTCCAGGGAGACTTCATCGGTGATGGGGCCGCCCATGGTGGTGGACCCTGCCAGCGTGGGCGTCACGGCCAGCGTGGCGGTGAATACCTTGCCGGCCTTCTGGGTATTGCTGCCGGCGGCCCAGCCGAGCTGGGCATTGGTGCCCAGGTAGACGGAGGGGCTGGCGGTGGACGAGGTGCCGGGCGTCGCGTACAGATAGGATGATTTGCCGTCCACCGCGCCGTCCTTCATCTGGACGGTGTAGTAGCCGATCTTGCCAGTCTCGTTGACGTTGCCCAGGCCGAAGTTGTTGACGCGGTCCAGGCTGGCGGTGCCGCTGCGGTTGTCGATGACGGTAAAGCCCAGGAAAGTCTGGGCGTCGCAGCTGACCGTCCAGCTTTTCTCCATGGAGTCCAGCGTGGTGGTCGCGGTGCCTGGCTTGATGAGCGACGAGGCAATGCGGCCGAAATCGTAGACGCCGTCGTTGGCGGTGCTGACGTTGCAGCCAGGTACGCCGATCGAGCCGCGCACGTAGAGTGAGGCGCTGGGCGCCGCGGCGTGGGCGGGCAGGGCGCCGAACAAGGAGGTTGCCAGCGCGCAGGCCAGCATCGTGCGATGAAAGTAGCGGTTTTTCATGGTTTCCGGGGATCGTGGGATTTGGGGTGCAAGGACGCGTAAGCGGGGACGCTCGACGGGGCCGTTGCTGCGGCGGGAATGGGGCGATGTCGATAGGGACGTTCAGGTCATGGCGGGCTCCTTGGCGCGGTTGAGGGCTGGCGTGATTGCGCGGTCATGGGCCGGCGCCCGAGACTGGCAGGGTGATGCCGGGCAGCGCCAGGCCGTAGCGGCTCAAAGGCACGATGCCGACGGCACGCGGACGCTGCTTGACAGGCACACGGCGCGTTTCTCCGGGCATGAGCCAGGCCTGGCCCAGGTTGGCTGGCGTGTCGCCGGGGCGCAGCCGCAGGTCGCGGCCCAGCCGGATCACGTGCTGGCCGGGGTTGCGCAGCACCAGCGCATCGCGGTCCAGCGACAGCTTCAGGTCTTGCCAAGGCGTGCGGGAAGGGGGCAGGGCCGCCGGCTGGATCAGGAACGCGATCTCCTGGCGCACAGGCATGATCAGCGTGCTGCCGCCGGTCTGCGGCGTGATGCCTTCGAACGAGACCTTCAGCATGACCTCGTGGCGCAGCGGCGGGCCCTGCTTCAGGATGAAATTCACCTGCTGGCTCTGGCCGGGATCGATGCGGGTGATGGGCGGGGCGATGAGGATCTTTCCGGCCATGGGCGGGCCGCCCAGGTCGTCGAGCCCGGTGAGCAGCAGCAAGGGGCGGTCGCCCTCGTTCGTGATGTTGAACGCGGTCTGGCCATCACGTTCCTGCAGGATGACGGTGGTGCTTTCGAGGGCGAAGCTGACGGCTTTGGCCGATGGCGGGAGGGCCAGGGCGGCGGCCAGCACGGTGGCGACGGTCAACAGGCGCGTCGCCGCGTGGCGGATAGCTATAGTCATGGGCGTAGCGGAGCGGAAGCCGGCCCGAGCGCCGCGCGCGGCAGGATGCCGGCGGCGGATTCGAACGCGGCCGGGCCGCTCGGGAGCAGCGGGAAGCGATCTACTACCGAGGACTTTGGCTGAGAGGAGCTGACCAATGAATAAGAAAATTCTTAATTCACTTGAGAGCTTTGTGACGGGCTTGCTGCTGGATAGGTGTTGTCGTAGCAGACGGCGCGCGCATGCCCCGGGCCGGTTGTCGCGGCGGTGGGCGAGCAGGATGTGCGGCGTTTCCAGGATGGGCTGCAATGCCTGATTTCACATCCGGTTTTGTTGAACAATCGAACGACATGCTCAAGACGGGCAATCCGGACAAGGTGGTGTCCATGTACGAGGACGATGCGGTGCTGCTGCCGACGATGTCCAACACGCCCCGGCTGACGCGGGATGCCAAGCGCGATTATTTCGTGCACTTCATGGAGAAGCATCCGGTGGGCAGCATCAACAGCCGGGCGGTGCGCATCGGTTGCAACGATGCCATCGCCAGCGGGCTGTACACCTTCAAGTTCGAAGACGGCCGTTCGGTGGCCGCGCGCTATACGTACACCTATGCGTGGAACGGCCAGGACTGGCGCATCACCAGCCATCATTCCTCGGCGATGCCGGAGCATTGAGCGGCGGATGGCGGCCGGCGGCGGCGCGCAGGCTTGCCAGCCTGCGCGCCGCCGTAGCGGTTTGGCATCCCGCCCCGGTCACGAGCGCGGTAGTCGACGTCCGGCGGCACGGCGCCGCACATTGCCGGATGGGACGCCCGGCGCGCAAGGCGCCGGAACCTGCATGATCAGGCCGCCGCGTAGACCGGCTCGCCCAGATTCAGCATCAAACGATTGGCCCAGGCGAAGATCGCGTCCGAATGCAGCAGGTCCAGGATCTCGCCGTCGTTCAGGCCGGCGTCCTTCAGGGCCTGGATGCTGTCGGCGTTGACCGATGCCGGTGCGTCGGTGAGCTGGATCGAGAACGCGCCGATGGCGAGCTCGCGCGCCGTGGTGCCGGCGGTGGCCGGGTTCTCGAACACCTGGGCGATCACGTCGTTGCGCTTGGCCAGCTGTTCGAAGCGCTGGGCGTGGACCGACGCGCAATACACGCAGCCATTCACCCGCGACACCACGGTCGCGCCCAGCTCGCGCTCGGCGCGCGACATGCCGCCGGGGGCGTACATGATGGCGTTGAAGGCGGTGGAGCGCTGGCGCAGGATCTCGGGCTGGTGCACCAGGAAGCGGTAGTAGTCCGAGACCTTGGCCTTGGGGTGGCTTTCTTCCAGGATGGCGATCTGTTCGGGCGTGGCCTGTTCCAGGTCGACTACGTCCAGCCAGGCCTTCCATTCCAGCGATTCATTGGTGAAGCCGTGCAGCCTGATGGCGTCGCCGGGCGCGGTGGCGGCGGTGTTGGCCGGATGCGGCGCGGGCGGCGTGACGGCGGCGCGGCCGGGACGGCTGGCCTGGGCCTGCATCGCCTTCAGGCCGGCCACCAGCCGCACCTGGTACGACAGGAAGGCGACCAGCTGCGACAGCGTGACCACGGCGGGCGTGGACACGCCGGCGGCGGGCAGGGTCTTGAGCGCGGCCTCGTCGCCCTCGACGGGCTTCTCGATTAGCTTGCGCGTGAATTCCAGGATGGCGGCCAGGCGCGGGTCGGCGGCGTCCGCCGGCTTGCCGGTTTCGGCGACCTGGATGTCGGCGGCGCTGGCGCCGGCGTCGGTTGCGCGCTGGCGGTAGTGCGCGGCCAGCTCGGGCGCGGGCGTCAGGCGCGCGGCATACAGCGCGACCAGCAGGCGCTCGGCCAGCGTCAGGCCGGGCAGGGCCGGGTCGAACAGCGCGTCGTAGCTGCCCTGCGTGGCGGCGGCGACCTTGTCGCGCTGGTGACGCACGGCGTAGGTGGCGGCGTCGGATTTCAGGCCGACGAGCTGGTCCACCAGATCCTGGGCGGCGTCGTAGACGATGGGTTGTTGTGCCATGGAATGAGTCTCCGAGTGTGTCGTTCAGCCGGTGCGGCCGGGCTGGTCGGTGGCGCCGGCGCGGGCTTGCGTCGCGGCGTCGCCGCGCGCCTGCACCGCCGCGTCCAGGAACGCCAGCACGCCTTCCCAGGATTCCTGGTCGGCGCGGGCGTTGTCCTTGGGATTGCCGCCGCTGGTGCTGATCTTGCCGGACACGGGGTGGGCATAGACCAGCTGGGTGGTGGGCACGTAGGGGAACAGGATGGAGTGGCCGCCGTTCTCGTAATCCAGCCACTGGACGGGGTAGGGATGGTCCACTTGCGTCAGCTTGTCCCGCACCATCTTCGAGTACAGGCTGGACGGCCAGGAGCCGTCGTCGGTGGCGGACAGCAGCATGACGGGGCCCTGGATGTCCTCGACCTTGATGCGGGCGCGGGCCACGGCGTCGGGGTCTTGCAGGGCGGTGAGGATGGCCTTCTCGTGGCGGTGCGGCGAGGGGCCTTCGTCGAACGGCGCCCAGGTGGCGGTGCGATTGTTTTCCCAGACGTGGGGCAGGGGCTTGCCGCCCAGGAGCCAGGTTGGGCCTTCGCGGCCGATCTTGGGGTCGCAGGCGTTCTGGCCGCTATGGACCACGGCGCCGGGCACGTAGGCGACCACGGCCGACACTTCCGTGGGGAAGGTGGCGCCCAGCAGCAGCACCAGCTCGCCGCCGCGCGACTGGCCGCTGATGGCGACGAAGTCGTGCTTGGGCTGCACTTTCTGGCGCAGCCAGCGCAGGCCGGTCTGGAAGTATTCCAGCGGGGTGTTGGAGATGTAGTCCGACAGGCCCGGCGCCTTGAAATAGGCCAGCGCGAAGGCAGCGTAGCCGCGCGAGGCATACAGCGCGGCGCGCGGTTCGTTGATGCCGCCGCCGGAACCGTTCAGGATCAGCACGGCGGGATGCGAGCCGGGCGTGGCGCCGGGCGGCAGGTACAGCGTGCCGACCAGGCCGTGCTCGCGCACGTCCTGGCGCGTGACGCCCTCGGCGGCCAGGCGCTGCGTGAACTGGCCCTGGACCTGGGCGCCGGCGGCGCGCGCGACGATCTCGGTGACCAGCGGCTCGGCGACGGGATGGTTGAAGTGCTCGCGGCTGGGCGAGTCCACGGGGGACTGCGACCAGATCAGGCCCATGGGCGAGACGCCGGCGTAGTCGCCCGAGACGGGCGCGTCGCGCGTCAGGTCCACGCTGCCGTCCTCGCCCGCGACGAAGGCGGCGTGGCTTTGCCACAGCAAGCCGTTGCGGCGGGTGAGCGCGGTGATCTCGACGGTCTGGCCGGGCGCGACGTGCTCGACGCGGATGGCGCGCGGCACGTCGATGAGCGCGTCGGCGGGCTGGATGCTCAGGGTGGGAACCATGGTGCCTGCCTTATTTGCCCGAGTCCTTGGTCACCATCATGGCGGCGGTGCGGTCGCTGGTCATGGGGGTGACTTTCAGGCCCTTCTTGGCGGCCCAGATGTTCTTGTAGTGGAACAGCGGGATGATGCCCACGTCGTCGGCCACCAGCTTGACCGAGTCGCGCAGGATGGCTTCACGCTTGGCCACGTCGAATTCCGAGGTGGATTGTTCCAGCGCGGCGTCGACCTTGGGGTTGCTGTAGTGGCCCCAGTTGGACGCGCCCAGGCCCTTCTTGGCATCGACGGTCGCCAGGATGTTGACCAGCGCGTAGCTGGCTTCGCCGGTGCCGTTGCCCCAGGCCAGCATGCTCATGGCGAACTCGTTCTTGTTGGCGCGGCCAGAGTACACGGCCCATGGCACCACTTCCACCTGCGTCTTCACGCCCACGCGGGTCCAGAACTGCGCCACCGCCTGGGCCGTTTCCGGGCCCTGCGGGTAGCGGTCGTTGGGCACGTGCATGGTCAGCTTGAAGCCGTCGGGAAAGCCCGCCTCGGCCAGCAGCTTCTTGGCCTGGGCCACGTCGTTGGGGATGTCCTTGACGTCGGGGTTGTAGCCGAAGGTGCCCTTGGGCATCCACTGGTTGGCCTCGGTGGCGGCGCCCTGCAGGATGCGGTCGGCGATGGCCTTGCGGTTGATGGCCAGGTTCAGCGCCTGGCGCACGCGCACGTCCAGCAGCGGGTTCTTGTCCAGCGGCTTGCCGGCGTTGTCGGTGATGTACGGGCTGGACGCGGGGTTGAAGCTGGGCTGCAGCAGCATGACGCGCAGGCCGTCGTAGGGATAGACCGAGACGTTGGGCGCCTTTTGCAGCTTGGCCAGGTCGGACACCGAGACCTTGTCGATCACGTCCACGTCGCCGGCCAGCAGCGCGGCGGTGCGGGCGGCGGCGTTGTTGATGTAGCGGTAGTTGACCTGGTCCCAGATCTGCTTGTCGCCCCAGTAGCCGTCGTTGCGCGCCATGATGACGCGGTCGCCGGGGGTGTAGGACACGAACTTGTAGGGGCCGGTGCCGACCATGGCCTTGCCCGAGTTGTAGTCCTCGGTGCTGGACTTCTCGCCCACGTGCTTGCTGACCACGTGCACCGAGGCCAGGTTCAGCGGCAGGTCGGGATTGGGCGCCTTGGTCTTGACGATCAGGGTCAGCGGGTCCTTGGCGCTCATCGAGTCGATGGTGCGCAGGTAGCCGGCGTAGGTGGCCACGCTGCCGGGCACGGCGCGGGCGCGGGTGTAGGAGTAGATCAGGTCGTCGGCCGTGAAGGGCGTGCCGTCCTGCCACTTCACGCCTTCGCGCAGCTTGAATTCCCAGGTCTTGTCGTCCAGCGGCTTCCAGCTGACGGCCAGGCCGGGCTGCAGCTTGTTCCACTTGTTCTCGATCAGCAGGTCCCAGAAGTGCAGGGCCACCGAGCGGTCGCCGGCGTGGTTGTTCAGCTGCGGATCCAGCGAGGACAGCGGGTCGGCGAAGCCGATGGACAGCTTGTCTGCCGAGGCGGCGGCGGATGCGCCCAGGAGGGCGGCGGCCAGGGTGGAGAGGATCAGGCGTTTCATGTTCGGGGTCCTTGGTGAGGGGGAACGGCAGGGGCTGGCGCCATGCCTGCCACTTGCGATCAGTGCATGTCGTTCAAATGACAGGCGGAATGGTGGTGGATGGCGATTCCCTTCAATGTGGGAACCTCGGTCTTGCAGCGCGGCATCGCATGCGGGCAGCGCGGATGGAAATGGCAGCCGTCGGGCGGGTTGAGCGGGCTGGGGATCTCGCCCTTGATGGCGGTGTAGACCTTGCGCCGCGACTTCAGGTCGGGGATTTCGGCCAGCAGCGCCTGGGTGTAGGGATGGTTGGGGCGCTGGAACACCTCTTCCACGGTGGCGGTCTCGACCACGCGGCCCAGGTACATGATGACCACGCGGTCCGACAGGTGCTCGACCACGCCCAGGTCGTGGCTGATGAACAGGTAGGTCAGGCCCAGGTCCTCGCGCAGGTCCATGAACAGGTTCAGGATCTGCGCCTGGATCGATACGTCCAGCGCGGCCACGGCCTCGTCGCAGACCAGCATGGACGGCTGCACCGCCAGCGCGCGGGCGATGCCGATGCGCTGGCGCTGGCCGCCGCTGAACTGGTGCGGATAGCGCTGGCGCAGGGCCGGGTCCAGGCCGGCGCGCTGCAGCTGGGCGCTGACGTAGTCGTCGAACTCGCCCCGGCCGACCAGGCCGTGGATGCGCGCGGCCTCGCCCACGATCTCGTCCACGCGCAGGCGCGGGTTGAGGCTGGCGTAGGGATCCTGGAAGATCATCTGGACTTTCAGGCGGGCCTGGTGCGCCTGGGCCGGCGTCATGTCGGCGGGGCGCAGGCCGTTGATGCGGACCTCGCCGCCGGACGGCGTGAGCAGGCCGGCCGCGACGCGGCCCAGCGTGGATTTGCCACAGCCGGACTCGCCGACCAGGCCGACCACTTCGCCGGGGCGCACGATCAGGTCCACGCCGTCCACGGCGCGGGTCACGGCGGGCGGCTTGGACAGGCCGGCGCGCTGCAGCAGGCGACCGGCGGCGCCCACGGGGCGTTCGCCGAAGCGCTTGCTGACGTTGCGCAGCTCGATCAGGGGCGTGGCGTCGCCTTGCGTCGCCGTGGCGTCCCGCGCGTCGCGCGCCGGGTTGGCCGTGGCGTCGCGCCGCGCTTCGTCCGTTTGGCGTTCGGTGCCGCTCATGCCGCCACCTCCCGGATCTGGATGGTGGGATGGAAGCAGCGCACGCGGTGGCCGGGCAGGGCCTCGCTGATGAGAGGCGTGCGGATACAGGCGGCGCTGGCGCGCGCGCAGCGCGTGGCGAAGGCGCAGCCCATGGGCAGGTTGAGCAGGTTGGGCGTCATGCCGGGAATCTGGCGCAGCCGCTGGCCGCGCCGGTTGTTGCTGGGCAGGCTGTCGATCAGGCCCACGGTATAGGGATGCTGCGGACGGTCCAGCACGTCGTCGACCGTGCCGTGCTCGACGATGCGGCCGGCGTACATCACGGCCACTTCGTCGGCCAGGCCGGCCACCACGGACAGGTCGTGGGTGATCCAGATCAGGCTGGTGCCGTGCTGCTGCGCGAGCTTCTGCACCTCGGACAGGATCTGCGCCTGGATGGTGACGTCCAGCGCCGTGGTGGGTTCGTCGGCGATGATCAGGTCCGGCCGGTGCAGCATGGCGATGGCGATGGCCACGCGCTGGCGCATGCCGCCGGACAGTTGATGCGGGTAGGCCAGCAGCCGTTCTTCGGGGCTGGGGATGCCCATCATGCCGAGCGTGTCGCGGGCCAGTTCGCGCGCCTGGGCGCGGCTGACCTTGCTGTGGGCGCGCACGGTCTCGATCATCTGCGCGTCCACCCGCAGCACGGGGTTCAGCGTCATCATCGGATCCTGGAAGATCATGGCGATGCGGTTGCCCTGCAGCTTGCGCAGCTCGCGCGGCGCTAGCTGGGTCAGGTCGCGGCCCTGGAACAGAACCTGTCCGCCGACCACGCGGCCCGGCGCGTCGACCAGCCCCATGATGGAAAAGCCGGTGACGGACTTGCCCGAGCCGGACTCGCCGACCAGGCCCAGGATCTTGCCGCGTTCCAGCGTGAAGGACACGCCGTCCACGGCGGGCAGCGTGCCTGCGCGGGTGAAGAAGTGGGTGCGCAGGTCGCGCACCTCCAGCGTCGCGGGCGCGGCGGCCGGGCGCGAGGCCGCGTCTTGGTGGGCGGCGCTCATTTGTGGTTCCTCGGGTTCAGTACGTCGCGCAGGCGGTCGCCCACCAGGTTGATCGCCACGATGGTGATCAGGAGCGCGATGCCGGGATAGAAGCTGATCCAGTATTCGCCGGACAGCATGGTCTGGAAGCCGTTCGAGATCAGCAGGCCCAGCGACGGCTCGGTCACCGGCACGCCCAGGCCCAGGAAGCTGAGCGTGGCTTCCAGCGTGATGGCGCGCGCGATTTGCAGCGTGCCGATGACGATCAGCGGCGGCAGGCAGTTGGGCAGGATGTGCTTCAACATGATGCGCCAGTCCGGAATGTCCAGGCAGCGGGCGGCTTCCACGTATTCGCGGCGGCGCTCGACCAGGGCCTGGCCGCGCGCGGTGCGCGCGTAGTAGGCCCATTCCAGGATCACCAGCGTCAGCACCACGTTGCCCACGCCCTTGCCCAGGTAGGCCAGGATCATCATGGCCACCAGGATGGACGGGAAGGACAGGATCAGGTCCACCAGCCGCATGATCAGCGCGTCGGTCTTGCCGCCGGCATAGGCGGCCAGCAGGCCCAACAGCGTGCCGACCACGCCGGCGATCAGCGCCGAGCCCACGCCCACCACCAGGCTGATGCGCAGGCCGTAGAGAATGCCCGACAGCAGGTCGCGGCCCTGGCCGTCGGTGCCCAGCCAGTAGTGGAAGGTGTCCAGGCCGTTCATGCTGCCCGGCGTCAGGCGCGCGTCCAGCACGTCGATCTGCAGCAGGTCATAGGGATCCTGCGGCGCGATCCAGGGCGCCAGCGCGGCGGCCAGGATCAGCAGCAGCGACACGGCCAGGCCGACGACGGCGGTCTTGGATGACAGGAACTCGGCCAGGTTGCGGCGCCAGGGGGATTCGCGGCGCAGGGCGGGCGTCGGGGTAGGTGTCGATGCCGCGCTCATGCCGAGGCCTCCAGCCGCACCCTCGGGTCCAGCACTTTATAAAGAATGTCCACGATCAGGTTCAGCGTGACGAACAGGCAGACCACCACGATCAGGTAGGCCACGATCACCGGGCGGTCCAGCGCGTTCAGGCTGTCCAGGATCAGCTTGCCGGCGCCGGGCCAGGCGAAGATGCTCTCGGTGACCACGGCGAAGGCGATGGTCGAGCCCAGCTCCAGGCCCAGCACCGTCACCAGCGGGATCATGGTGTTGCGCAGCACGTGCACGCCCACCACGCGAACCGGCGACAGGCCCTTGGCGCGGGCGAACTTGACGTAGTCCTGCGGCAGCACGTCGCGCACGCCGGCGCGCGTCAGGCGGATGACCAGCGAGATCTTGAACAGCGACAGGTTGAAGGCCGGCAGGATCAGGTGACGCCAGCCGTCGGCGGTCAGCCAGGACCACTGGAAGCCCAGGAACTCCACCGTTTGCCCGCGACCGCTGGCCGGCAGCCAGCCCAGCGACACGCTGAAGGTCATGATGAGCATCAGCGCGATCCAGAACGTGGGCAGCGAGAAGCCCACGATGCTGCCCGCCATGATCAGCTTGGAGAACCGGCTGTCCGGATACAGGCCGGCCAGGAGGCCCAGCGGCAGGCCGATGAGCACCGCCAGCAGCATGGCGGCGATGGCCAGCTCGAAGGTCGCCGGCAGGCGCTGGATCACCAGCTCCACGGCCGGGATGTTGTAGACGAAGCTGTTGCCCAGGTTGCCGTGCAGCGCGCCGTTCAGGAAGCTCAGGTATTGCTGCCACAGCGGCTGGTCCAGGCCCAGCTCGGCGATGATGCGGGCGCGGTCCACCTGGTCCACGTCCTGGCCGATCAGGATGTCCACGGGGTTGCCGATGGCGTGCAGGCCGACGAAGACGATCAGCGTCATCAGGAACACCACCACCGCGGCTTGCGCGATGCGGCGCAGGAGCCAGCCGGTCATTTGGCGGTCTCCGTGGCGGCGGTGGCGGGCGTCCATTCGTCGCCGAACACTTCCGGCTCGGAGAACGCTTCCATGTTGGCGTAGTGCGCGGCCACGTCCTCGCGGTAGAACAGCCCGGCGATGCCTTGCGCCAGGCGCTTGGCGCCCTCGCTGATGGCGGGGATGTCGCCCGACACCGTGCCGTGAGTCAGCGCGGCCGGGTACGAGAAGCAGTGCACGCGGTCCAGGCCGGGACAGGCGCCGGGCGTCTTTTCCTGCAGCTCGAAAGCGGGGCCCAGGTCGGGGGAGTCATGCAATTCCTGGTCCTCGTCGCCGGCGGCGGGCGTGTAGCGGTCGCCCCAGGCGCGCACATGCGGGGCCAGCGCGGCGAATTCCGGCCGCACGGTCCAGTCGATGCGAAAGCCCGTCGAGAAGATCAGGAAGTCCAGCGCGAACTCGCCCTTGGGCGTGGTCACGCGGATCTCGTCGTCGACCAGCGCCAGGTCCTGCACGCCGCAGCCCAGGTTGAAGCGGGCGTTCGGATGGCGCGACACGCGCAGCGTGCTGCCGCGCGGCGGTGGCACCTGGGCGGCGTTGATGTAGTGGCGGATCTTCCACTTCCAGTCGTCGGGCAGGTTCAGGTGGCCATGGGTCAGGCCGGGGTTGCCGGCGCCCTTGCCCTTGTTGATGCGCGGAATGTCGTCGCGGCGGATCAGCAGGTCGACGCTGGCGGCGCCGGCTTCCAGCGCGGTGGCCGCGCTGTCCATGGCGGACGCGCCCGCGCCCACCACGCCGACGCGCTTGCTGGCCAGCGTGGCGTAGTCCATCACGTCGGACGAGTGCGCCCAGCGCGCGCGCGGGAGCTTGTGCGCGAAGCCGGGCACGTAGGCGCCGCCCAGGCCGTCGCGGCCGGTGGCCAGCACCACGCGCCGCGCCAGCACCGCGTGGCGGCCGGCGGGGGATTCGATATCGAGCCGGACCAGGCCGTCGGCGCGCGGCAGCACGGCCAGCACGCGGTGTTCGTTGCGCACGTCCAGGCCCAGCACGCGGCGGTACCAGCGCAGGTAGTCCATCCATTGCAGGCGCGGGATCTTGTCCAGCGCGTCCCAGGCATCCAGCCCGAACTGGGCCTCGAACCAGGCGCGGAAGGTCAGCGCCGGCAGGCCCAGCGCGGGGCCGGTCAGCTGCTTGGGCGAGCGCAGCGTTTCCATGCGCGCGGTGGTGGCCCAGGGGCCTTCATAGCCTTCGGGCGACTGGTCGAAGATGGGCGCGTTCACGCCCAGGTGCGTCAGCGCGGCGGACGCGGCCAGGCCGGCCATGCCGCCGCCGATGACGGCCACGTCCAGCA
>NZ_JAGTJY010000129.1:0-17497 GCF_018195695.1 Achromobacter sp. Marseille-Q0513
GCTGGCCATGTCGACGCGCGCCCGCAGCCTGCAATACCTGTCCTTCTTTCACCGGCCGGCCCGCCGCGGCCCCTGGGGCCGGGACCGCGCGCTGCTGCTGGGCCACGGCCTCGGCGCGCTGGGCCTGCAGCGTGTCGACCTGCATGCGCGCCAGCGGCTGGCCGGCGGCGACGAAGTCGCCTTCCTTGACCAGCACGTCCTGCACGCGGCCGGGCAGTTTGGCGGCGACATCGATCTCGGTGGCTTCGATGCGGCCGTTGCCGCTGACGAAGCCTGCGCCGGGGCCGTGGTCGCCCAGCAGGCGCCAGCCCAGGTAGCCGGCGCCGGCCACGGCCACGACGAGCAGGGCGGGAAGCAGTTTCTTGGCGGGTATGCGCATGGGAGGGGATCCTTCGGGTTTATTGGCCACGAACCGGCGCGGACGGGGCGGCATCGGCGGATGTGGCGGATGTGGCGGGTGTGGCGGGCGTTGCTGGCGCGCTGGGCGGGCGCGTGCCGCCGCCCAGCGCGGCGTACAGGCCAACGCGGCTGGACAGCAGCGCGCGCCGCGTCTGCACCAGCTTCTGCTGCGCGGCCAGCAGGTCGCGCTGCGCGTCCAGCACCTCCAGGTAGGGCGAGGCGCCGTGGTCGTAGCGCAGCTGGGCCAGCCGGGCGCGCTCGCCCTGCGCGGCGACGGTGGCGCGCAGCACCTGCACCTGCTCGGCCAGCCAGCGGCGCGCCGACAGCGCGTCGGACACGTCGCGGAAGGCGCTCTGGATGGCTTTTTCGTAGCCGGCCACGGCCTGGTCGCGGCGCGTCTCGGCCAGGTCCAGCGCGGCGGCGCGGCGGCCGGCGTCGAAGATCGGCAGGCTCAGCCGTGGCGCGAAGCTCCAGGCGCGGCTGCCGCTGTCGAACAGGCCGTCCAGCTCGGCGCTGGCGGTGCCGTAGGCGCCGGTCAGGGGGATGGACGGGAAGAAGGCGGCGCGGGCGGCGCCGATGTTGGCGTTGGCGGCTTTTAGCCGGTGCTCGGCCGCGACGATGTCGGGGCGGTTGGCCAGCAGGTCCGATGGCAGTCCCGCCGGCAGATCAAGCATGACGGCGGCGTCGTCCAGCCGCGCGCCGGCCGGCGGCAGCGTGAGCGGGCCGCCCGCCAGCAGCGCCAGCGCGTGGGCCTGCGCCGCGCGGCTCTGCTCCAGGTCCGCGCCCAGCGCCGTGGCCTGTTGCCACAGCGTTTCCACCTGGGTCAGGTCCAGCCGCGAGATCGCGCCGACCTCGAAGCGGCGCTTGAAGATGCGCAGCGATTCGGCGCGCGAGGCGATGGTCGCGCGCGTCAGCGCCAGGCGCTCGTCCAGCTCGCGCAGCGTCAGGTAGCCGTCGGCCACCTGCGTGATCAGGCTGAGCGTGGCGGCCCGCGCGGCGGCGTCGGAGGCCAGGTAGTTTTGCAGCGCGGCGTCCTTCAGGCTGCGCACGCGGCCCCAGAAATCCAGCTCCCAGCTCGCCATGCCGATGCCGACCTGGTACTGGCTGCTGATCTGCGGCTGGCGCGTCAGGTTCAGGTCGCCCGGCACGCGGGCGCGCGACCCGTCGGCCTGCACGCCTATCGTGGGGAACTGGTCGGCGCGCTGGATGCCGTAGAGCGCGCGCGCTTCCTCGACGCGCAGCAGCGCCGTGCGCAGGTCGCGGTTGTTGCGCAACGCGCCGTCGATCAGGTCCTGCAGGATCGGGTCGGTGTAGTAGTCGCGCCAGCCGACGGTCGCCGCCGCCGGGGCCTCGGCGCCCGCCGTGGGCGCCTGCTCGTAGGCCGTGGGCACCGGCGCGGCGGGGCGCTGGTAATCGGGCGCCATGGACAGGCAGCCGCCCGCCAGCAGCGGCAGCAGCGCCGCGCCTAGCGCGCGCAGCACGCGCGCCGATGCCGGACGGGCGGGCAGGACTGGGGTCATTCCTCTTTCTCCAAGACATAGGCGCCGGGCGCGTCCGCCAGCACGGGATAGCCGCGGCGCGGCGCGCCCAGGGCGGGCGGCTTGCGGGGCTTGCCGGAAAGGCCGGCAAGCCAGCCCGTCCATGCCGGCCACCACGAGCCTTCGTGCGCGGGCGCGGCCTGCAGCCACTCGTCCGGCGTCAGCGTGGCGCCGCCGACGGGGCGCGCCAGGCTGCGGTAGCGGCGGCGCGGGTGGCCGGGTTCGCTGACGATGCCGGCGTTGTGGCCGCCGCTGGTCAGCACGAAATCCAGCGGCGCCTGCGTCAGGTCGTGCAGCTTGAACACGGAGCGCCACGGCGCCACGTGGTCGTTCTCGGTGCCCACGCAGAACAGCGGCAGCCGCAGGTCGCGCAGCATCACCGGGCGGCCGTCGACCAGGTATCGGTTGGTCGCCAGGTCGTTGTGCAGGAACAGCTGGCGCAGGTATTGGCCGTGCATGCGCGCGGGCATGCGGGTGGCGTCGGCATTCCAGGCCATCAGGTCCGACATGGGCGCGCGCCGGCCCAGCAGATATTCGTTGACCATGCGCGACCACAGCAGGTCATAGGACCGCAGCATCTGGAAGGCGCCGGCCATCTGCCGCGAGGTCAGGTAGCCGGTGCGCGCCATCTGCGCCTCCAGCAGGCTGACCTGGCTTTCGTCGATGAACAGCGCCAGCTCGCCCGGCTCGCTGAAGTCGGTCTGCGCGGCCAGCAGGCTCAGGCTGGCCAGGCGCGCGTCGCCGTCGCGCGCCATGGCGCTGGCGGCGATGGCCAGCAGCGTGCCGCCCAGGCAGTAGCCGGCCGCGTGCACGCGCGCGCCGGGCACGATGGCATCGATGGCGTCCAGCGCCTCGCGGATGCCGAGCGCGAGATAGTCGTCCATGCCCAGCTCGCGGTCCTGCGCGTCGGGGTTCTTCCAGGAAATGCAAAACACCGTATGACCCTGGCTCACCAGGTAGGCGATCAGCGAGTTGTGTGGCGACAGGTCCAGGATGTAGTACTTCATGATCCAGGCCGGCACGATCAGCACGGGCTCGGGGCGCACGGTCGTGGTGGCGGGGCTGTACTGCAGCAGCTCCATCAGCCGGTTGCGCCACACCACCTTGCCGGGCGTGACGGCGACCTGCTTGCCAGGGATGTAGGCGCCGGCGCCCGCGGGCGGCTGGTTGGCCAGCGCGCGCGTCGCGTCCTCCCAGGCGTGGGCGGCGCCGCGCAGCAGGTTGGCGCCGCCTTCCTGCCAGGTCTGGCGCATCACTTCGGGGTTGCCGGCGATCTGGTTGCCCGGCGACAGCAGGTCCAGCCACTGGCGCGCCGCAAAGGCCGCCAGCTGCGCGTGATGGGGTTCCACGCCGGGCACGCCCTGCGTGGCCTGTTCCCACCACTGCCGGGCCGCCAGGAAGCCCTCGCTCCACAGGTTGTAGGGCCATTGGCGCCAGCCTTCATCGGCATGGCGGCGGTCGCGGGTGGCGGGGGCGTCCGGCGTCGAGGTCGCCGTGGCGGGCAGCAGATGGCGGCCCAGCTGCGCGGCCTGGCCGAATGCCAGGCTGGCCAGTTCCGCCTGCTTGCCCGGGGCGCAGGCCAGGTGCGCGGCCCAGTCCGTCCAGGCCAGCAGGCCGGCCGCCGGCGACAGGCCGCCGGTCCAGCGGGCCATCGCGGCGCGCGCGGCCGTGTCCAGCGTGTTCGCGTTGCTTGCACATGCGGAATCGGATGAGGTCGGCATGCCTGCTCCAGGACGCCGGCGGGCTTGCGCCGCCGGCAGGATCTTGCTGTCATTGTGCCCAGGCGGCCCTGATCAATCCTTGATCAAAGTCAAGTTAGCGACCGGCCAGTCGGTTTTTAATGGACCCGTTCTGTTCAGGAGTGGGGCCATGGGGACTCAGCGGCGCCGGCTTGCGCCGGCTTTGCGGGTCGCGCAGATACTTGACGCGGCGCTGCAGGAGTTTTCGGCTTCGGGATACGCGGGCGCGAGGATGGACGACATCGCGCTGCGCGCGGGCCTGTCCAAGGGCGGGCTGTACGCGCATTTCTCCAGCAAGGAAGCGGTGTTCGAGGCGCTGATCGCGCGTCACCTGAGCCCGGTGCCGCTGGACGTGGAGGCGGCGGTGGACGGCGCCTCGTCCACGCGCGATCTGGCTGAACGCATCGTCGACCAGCTCTATGTCAGCCTGGCCAATCCGGCCATGATCAGCGCCATGCGGCTGCTGCTGGCCGAAAGCGCCCGCGTGCCGCAGCTGGCCGCGCGCTGGCGGCGCGAGACCACCGATGCCCAGCAGGCCTGCCTGGCGCGCCTGCTGGAGCGGGCGCGGGCGCGCGGGCTGTGCGCGGGCGGCGTGGCGCAGGAACACCCCTGGCTGCTGCTGTCGCCCATCGTGCACACCATGGTGGCCTGCATCCTGCTCGGGCCCCAGGAGCGCATCGACATGGCCGCCCGCAGGCGCGCCCACGCGGCGCTGATCGGCGAACTGCTGGAAGCGGGCGACGGCCAGGCCGGCGCGCCAGCACGGGTCGGCGACAGGTAGAGGAATCCGCGCCCGGTTTGACACCGTCTTGAACATGGTGTCGTATGCTGTCGCCGGACGCTACGATTCTTTCATCCTTATCCACAAGAGGGGGCGGCTTGCCTACATCGGGAATGACTGCCCGCGTGTCATCGTGGCGCTTCCTGCCCGTTGCGCTGGCCTTGGTGCTGCCTGTCCTGCTCTGTGTGGGCTGGAGCTGGTTTCACGCAGTCGGCGAGGTGCGCAAGGAAGCGTCGACCGCGGCCGGCGTGGTGCGGGTGCAGACCGGCACCATCCTGACCCAGGCGCGCGAGCTGCTGGTGCGCCTGGTGGACCTCACGGCCAAGGACTGCGACGAGGCCCTGCCCACCATGCAGCGCTGGGCCACGTTGAATCCATACGTTCGCGCGCTGATCCTGGCGCAGGACGACCGCATCTACTGTTCGTCGGCGGTCGGCGCGACGGACTACAGCATCACCGAATTCCACCGCTGGCCGCGCAGCATGACGCCTGCCGGCTGGCTGTATACCGCGCAGGGCACGCCGATGGCGCCCGACCGGCCCGCCATCCTGCTGGGCGTGCCGGGCCGGGATGGCCGCAGCGGCGCGGTGGTGGTCGATGCGCGCAACCTGCAGGACATCATCAATTCGGTCGCGACCCTGGGCAGTTTCCAGATCGAGCTGACGCTGGGGGAAGGGGCGCCGATACGCAGCGCGTCCTGGACGGACTGGGCGGGGAACGTCGAGCCCGTGTACCAGGAGACGACCGACAGCATGAACGGCGCGAAACTGCGCATCAGCGTGGTGGTGCCGCCGCAGGCGCTGGGGCTGGAGTGGCAGAAGCTGCTGCTGACCTACGTGCCCTTGTCGCTGCTGGCGGGCGCGCTGCTGGCCTGGGCGGCGTATCGCTTGCAGCGCAGCCGCCAGTCCTACCGGGAACAGTTGCGCCGCGCGATGGCGGCGGGCGAGTTCCATGTGGAATACCAGCCGGTGTACAGCCAGGTCACGGGCCGCTTCGAGGGGGTGGAGGCGCTGATGCGCTGGATGCGTCCGGGCACGGGGCTGGTGCGGCCCGACATCTTCATCGCGGCGGCCGAGCAGGAAGGCGTGATCATCGAGTTGACCCAGCATCTGCTGGGCCTGATCGAGCGCGACATGAGCGGATGGGACACGCCGCCGGGCTTTCATGTGGGCGTGAACGTCGCGCCCGAGCATTTGTCCAGCGAGGATCTGGTGCCGGACGTGCGCGCCTTCGTCGCCGCGACGGCCGCGCGCCAGCCGCTGCTGGTGCTGGAAATCACCGAGCGCAGCCTGATCGAGGACAGCGGCCGCGCCCGCCGCAACATCGACACGCTGCGCGCCGAGGGCGTGCGCGTGGCCATCGACGATTTCGGCACCGGCCATTGCTCGCTGTCCTATCTGCAGAAGTTTCCGGTGGACTACCTGAAGATCGACAAGGGCTTCGTGCATGCCATCCAGCCGGATGGCGAAGAGGCGCCGGTGCTGGACGTGATCATCATGCTGGCGCACCGGCTGGGCCTGTCGGTGGTGGCTGAAGGCGTGGAACAGCGTTTCCAGTTCGACTACCTGACCGAGCGCGGCGTGGCCTTCATCCAGGGCTATCTGTTTTCCCGGCCTTTGCGTTCGGCCGATTTCGTGGCCTGGTACGCGGGGCAATCGCAGCCGGTCGTGCCGGATTAGCCGGCGTCGCGCAGGCAGACGCAGGGCGCTGCGGGCCGTGCGGGTCCGCGTTCCAGCGTCAAGCGGGGCAGGCCAAGCGGCGAATAGCGGTTGCTCAGGGACCATTGAACCCGCAGGCGCAGGCCGCCATCGCCGGCCCGCGCGCAGCTTGCGTCGTCGGAAGCCGAGGTGCCGGCGGGAACGAGCAGCAGCAGCGCCAGGCCCAGCGCCGCGAGACCGGCGATGGGTTTCAGGAATCGCATAGGGCTTGCTTTTCGGGGTTAAAAAATTATTGTTTTACGATAATTATTTGCTACACTACAGCAATTGATAGTGCTCCGCAACGCTAGCCAGGACTTTCCGTGATGCTTCATTTCCCCACGCAGCAGTCGGCCGCGGCCATCAGCGATGGCGCTCGTCGCATGGCGCGCATCCGCCGCCTCTCGCGCTGCATGCGCTGGCTGCTCGCGGCCACGGCCATCCTGTTCGTCGTCCTGGCCGTGGCCATCTGGTTCCTGAGTTCGGATGCGGCGCTGACCCGCAGCCTGCACGCGCTGCTGGGCATCACCGATCCGTCCCGCGCGCCCGCGTTGCAGCTCGGGCCGGGCTATCGGGTGGCGGGCTTCTCATTGCTGGGACTGCAACTGGCGCTGGTGCTGCGCGGCATCGCGCATGCCCATGCGATGTTTGGCGACTTCGCGCGCGGCGAGGTGCTGACCTCGGCCACGGCCCGTCGCCTGCGCGGCATCGCATTGCTCATCACGCTGTTCGCGTTGTGCTCGCCGCTGGTGAAGATGCTGCTGGTGCTGTTGTTCACCTGGAGCGCGCCCGGCGAGCCCCACATGCTCATCCACATCCAGCTGGAAGACATTCTGCTGGGCCTGCTCGGCGGCCTGCTGTTCGCGCTGGCCTGGGCCATGGAAGAAGCGGCGCACGTGGCCGAAGAGAACCGGGGGTTCATCTGATGGCGATCGTGGTCAGGCTCGACGTGGTGCTGGCGCAGCGCAAGATGAAGGCGCGCCAGCTCGCGCAGGAGATCGGCATCACCGAACCCAACCTTTCCCTGCTCAAGTCGGGCAAGGTCAAGGGCATCCGCTTCGATACGCTGGCCCGCATCTGCGAAGTGCTGCAGTGCCAGCCCGGCGATCTGCTGGAGTACGTGCCGGACGAGGCCGCCGGCATGGCCGCGGCGGACGCCGGCTTCGATTTCCGCCTCGACTGATTCCCCCTGTTCCCCAACGCCGTCCGCGCATGCATGCAGCATGGCGCGGCGGTTTCACACGCCCCTACGATGGATGATCATCATGCAAAGTCCGCAGTGCCGCCGCCATGTCCGGTCGCTGATCCTGTTGCTTTCCGCCTGCGCCCTCGCGGCCTGCGCGCCCACGCCGCTGGCCCCCGGGGCCGCGAGCAACGTGCGCATCACGCACAACGAGCCCGGCAAGGGCTGCGCGTTCCTCGGCGACGTGACCGGCAGTCAGGGCGATTTCCTGCGGGGCGCGATCACGTCCAATGCCGACCTGGAGACGGGCGCCCGCAATGACCTGAAGAATCGCGCGGCGGCGATGGGCGGCAACGTCGTGTATCTGCTGACGCAGCGGGCCGGACAGACCGGCCACAAGGATCATTCGGAGCAGACCAACGTGACCTTGACGGGCAACGTGTACCGCTGCGAGTGAGCGGGGCGGCCTGGCGTCAGGCCGGTTCGGCGGCGGCCGGGCCGGCCTTGGCGAAGAACAGATCGGTGATGGCCTGGCTGTCCAACGGCTCGCCGTTGATGGCGCGGGCCAGCAGCTCCGCGCCCAGCAGCTGCACCGAGAACACCATGTCCGGCCGCACGCGCCGGATTTTTTCCAGATGCTTGCTGGTGTTGACCAACGCGACCGTCTTGGCGCCCTGGCCGGCGGTGGCTTCCTGGGTGGCCAGCACGATGAAGGCGTTTTCAGCATCGTCGTCGCGCAGCGCCAGCACGTAGCGGGCGCGGGTCACGCCGGCGGCGCGCAGCACCTCGACGCTGGACGGATCGCCTTCGATGAGGTCGGCCGTCGCCGGGTATTCCTGCGGCACGCCGGCGGGCACGATGACGGTGACTTCGTCGCCGCGCCTGCGCAGCCCGTCGTAGACGCTGAGCGCCAGCGGCGTCGCGCCCGCGATGATGATGTGGTTCTTTCTCATGGCGGTGGAGAATCGGCCCTTGACCAGGCGCTTCAGGTTGCCGCCGATCACCGGGCCGGCGATGGCGCTGACGGAGGTGGCGAACACCGTGATGCCGAGGATGATAATCGACGCGGTGAACAGCCTGGCCGCGCCCGAGTGCGGCGTGATGTCGCCATAGCCCACCGTCGACATGGACACGATGGAAAAGTACAGCGCGGTGCCGGCGTCGTGGACGGGCGGATTGAATTCATCGCCCAGGTAGAGCGTGCCGAACACCGCGTAGATCAGCAGCGACAGCACGCTGACCAGGGCGAACAGCGAGCCCGCCGTGACGCTGGCCCGGTCGAAGCGGCGCCAGTAGGTCATCAGCGCCAGGATCAGCACCAGCGTATAGATGCCCAGGCCGGCGTGTCCGCCGTCGCCGAGGATGGCGAAGGTGCCCACGCCGATCAGCAGCACCAGCGAGAAGGCCCAGGCGATGCGGGCCTTCAGGATCAGTCCCAGCGCGATCACCTGCAGGCCCACGCCCAGCACCAGCCGCGGGATCTCCAGCAGCCCGACCACTTGCATGATCTCCTGCCAGTTGTTCAGCGCCAGCCAGAACGAGTATTCGCGCGCCTGCACTTCGCGCAGCACCGGATGCATGAACGCGTAGCCATCCAGCGCGACGAGGAAGGCCAGGCACCAGTTGGACGGGAACAGCGACGTCAGCTTGCGCAGCCGCCGCAGGAGCGGGATGGAAGACAAGGGCGTGGGACCGGGGATTGTCGATGCCGCCCATTTTAGGACGGTGCGTAAGGTCTGCCGCTATACCTATTATGTATGGAAGGCTATCAACAAAGAATTACGATAAATCCGAGCCTGGTCCTAAACTTCCTACATCACGCTGCGATCCGAAAGGAACGCCGCTGATACGGGCGAAAAGCCCGCCAGCAGCAAGGCGGACGATTTCCCGTGTATTGCACGCAGCGGTCGGGGCGGGGACTAGAGACCCCGCACTGACTCACGGTTCACTCCGAGCGTGAGTAGTGAGGCACGAATGTTGGAATCGCGTGATCCAGGTAGAAGGCATCAGTGCCGGCTGATGGCTCCTGTTCACGTGTTGTTTTAGCGCGGCGTCTTACCTTCGGGGCAGCGCCGCGTTTTTTTCGCCCGCTTCCTGCCTTGTCGCTTCCGGACGCGGACCCATCCCGGGTTTGCGCAGATTCCCCTCCCAGATTGTATTCAGTATGACGGCGCGTTCGCGACCGCCGTATCGCGTCGCCATTCTTCGGCGCCATCGTCGGCCTGCGCGCGCTCGTCCAGGTCCAGCTTGATGTCGGCCGCGAACATATAGCCCCAGCCGTGCACCGCGCGGATGGGCAGGGTCATGTGGTTGGCCGTGGCCTTGCGGCGCAGGCGGCTGATCATGACGTCGACAAAGCGACGGCGCGTGACGCCGCCGTCGGCGTCGTCCGCGCCGTCGGCATAGAAGGCATCGCGGCTGACCTTGCGATCAGGCGCATGCACCAGGCGCGACAGGAAATCACGCTCCCCGGTGGTCAGGCCCATGGTGCGTCCGCCCGGGCTGATCAGGGTCCAGCCCTTGTTGGCCAGCCGCCATGCGTCGCTGGGCGGCTCTCCGTTGGCCGGAATCTCGCCCGGCTCGGCGTCCATGCCGGCCGCGCGCCGCACCAGCGCCTGCAAGACCGCGGCCAGCTCCAGTCCGCTGACCTCGGGCGACAGGCAGGCGTCGGCGCCGCACAGCAGCGTGCGTATCCGGCTTTCGGCGTCGGGGAAGGCGGCGATGGCGACGATGCCCAGGCCCCGGTCGATGCCGCGCAACCGCACGGCCGCGTTGTGCACGTCGGGCAGCGGCGCTTCCAGCACCACCAGCGGGCTCGGGCGCCGGGAGTAGCGCTCGTACACATCGACCAGTTCGTGGCAGCGGCGCACGTTGAAGCCCAGATGGGACAGCGCCTCGATCAGTCTGGCATGCCTGGCGTCGTCCTTGCCCAGGAAAATGACATCCAGCGTGTTGTTCATTGATGCTTCCAATGAGACTGCGCGGCGCAGTCGCCGCATGGAAAGGGGGCGCGGGCGTTACCGGATGGTATCCGCCCGGAAGGCAAGGGATCCGGCCGAGGCGCCGGCGGTCTGTCGGTCGTCCATGGCCCGGTGGCGATGGCTTCTTGCCCGTGCAGTCCGATCCTTGCGTGTCATGCCCCTCTCCCTGTGCCGTCCGCTCGGCGTCGCAAGCGTGGCGGTGTTGTTGGAATGCGGGCGAGTGGTTGCACGGATGGCGGAAAAGGTCCGCGTTCCGGCTGCGGTTGCCGGCTGGCAGGCACGGGGTCCGGGCGGCGCATGGCCTGGCGTTCTGCGCCTTTGGCCGCCGATGACCCGGTACTGCTTGGAAGTCACGCCCGTGTTTCATTTAAACACGGGCGTGTTTTTTTGTGAAGATAAGTTTCTGTAGTTTCTAGCGGTAACAGATGCGATTGCTCAAATCCGCCCAAATCCATTGAAACGCTGTTTTATCCTGCGATTGCAACGATGCGATATTAAGTATTACCGATACATTATTTTCTATTTTTGGCACATCCAAACTCCTACACTCTCGCCGGATCCGGCCCATGGCCCGGCCCCGCGCCGGCCGCCGGAGCGCCTGCGCAAGCCGCTGATAGATAGCGCTTTTTCGAAGACGGGGATAGCGGGAGGGAGGCGCCAGGGCTGGCGGCGGACGGGCGGAAGAGGAGGCGTTGCGAGATTTGCGGATTAGCCCGGAAATTGGGGTGTAATCCGTTTGTTTGGCAGCAGTATTGAGATGTTTTAATCAAATAAATAAATTCAAATTAATGGCTCAGGTTGATCGATTGGACACGTTTAGCCATCGTCTGCGCAACGCGAGGATGCTACAGGGATGGACACAAAAGGACTTGGCGGTCGCGAGCAACCTGTCGCAAAGCGCCATCGGCAACTATGAAAGCGGCCAACGCCTCCAGCCGTCCAGCGAGGCCCTGATCAAGCTGACCCGCGCGCTGCGGGTCAGCCCCATGTGGCTGAGCGCCGGGGAAGGCCCGATGTTCAGTCCGGAGCCGGCCGAGCCCGCCGCCAGCGCGGGCGAGCCCGACGTGCCGCCGCCGCCCTGGCCGTTCGAAACCGTTTCCTATGCCACCTATGCGCGCCTGAGCACTCAGGAAAAGCGCCAGATCGAGCAGGTGCTGGCCGCGTACATCAAGGCGCGCGGCGAATAGGGTTCACGCGCCGCTGGCGCGGCGCGGCGGGCAGGCTTGCCGCGGGCCGTGGATCGACGGACAGATCCTCCCGGCCACCGGCGCGCAGCCGGACGCGCAAGCGTTCGACGGGATCGGCGATCAGGGCGTTGAGCAGGGCCGCGAAGCCGATGCAGCCGGTCAGCACCAGCGCATCGAAAAGCGCGGGCTGGCGTGCGCTGGCGCCGTCGAGCAGCCAGTCGAAGAACAGGATCACCAGGGCATGGCAGATATAGATCGGGTAGCTCAGCTCTCCGATCGCCTTGTCCAGCCGGTATCGCGCCTGGAACAGGAAGGCCAGCGGCAGCAGCGCCGCGAACAGCAGTACCGCCAGCGCGTCGCGCAGGTTGTGGTTCAGCCCGATGAGGAAGTGTGCGCAGCAGTACGCCACAAGGATGGCGACGCCCAATTCCGGCAGCCGGTGCCAGCGGCGCGTCAGCGCCTGCCAGCGCGGCAGCAGCACCTGGTGCGACAGCGCGCCGGCCAGGAACAGCGCCAGCTCGGCGGGAAAGAAGCGATAGGTCCAGGGATCGCTCAACCCGACGCCGGTGGCGATCAGCACCGCCCGCAAGACCAGCGAGGCCGCCAGCAGCGCGAGCAGCCTGCGCGGCGACCGCAGGACGAAGGGCGCGATCAGATAGAACGTGATCTCCACGCCCAGCGTCCAGGCCTGCGGCACCAGCAGCCCCTGATATAGCGGCACGTCGCTGTGCGCGAAACTGCCGGTGAAGAGCAGGGTGGAATGCTCGATGCCGAAGAACATCAGCCAGTCCTGCCCCACGATGAAAAGATTGGACAGGATCAGGAACAGCTGGGCCGACAGGGGCAGGTCGTCGTAGAGACGGAAAAAGCTGCCATCGCCCGCGGCGTAGGCGGCCAGGGTCAGCGCCGCGACCGTCAGGTAGACCGGAAACAGGCGCAGCAGCCGGTTGGCGTAGAAATGCCCCGTCGCGCCCTGGTAGCGGTCGGTGCCGGTCAGCACGTAGGAAATCAGGAAACCGGAGATCACATAGAACAGCTGCACCGCAAGGCGTCCGCCGACCAGCTTGTCGGCCGCGCCGCCGCCCAGGTGGTCCAGGACCACCGACAGCGCCAGCAAGGTTCTCAGAAAGCCCATCGGGATGTCTCCGCAGCCTGTTTCGCGTGCTCCGGCGCGTTGCGCGGGCATTGCCGGCCCGCCGCAGTCGCCCCATGGCAGCCGCTCAGGAAGCGATGCCAAGGCCGGAGTTCAGGCGATTCTGCGCGCCGGCGTCGCCGCGCGCCATGAGGCATAAGGCCCGGTACCCGATCCTTTGGCTTGCCCGCCGCGCGCCGGACTCCCGCTTTGGCACTCGGGTGTAGGGCTTAGGGGCGGGCCGCGGGACAGGGGCGAACGATGCCGGTTACAGTCTGGGGGTGTGCAATCAACCGGAGGTTTCGCCCATGCCCAATACTCAGTTCTTGCCCGGCCGCCTGCTAGGCATGGGCTTGCTGGCCCTGGCGCTGGCGGGATGCGCGGGATCCGGCGGCGCCCGTCCACAAGGGGCGGCCGCCGCCAACGCGGCCAGCAGCGCGGATTCGCTGGCGCAGACCGCCTGGGAACTGGTGCGCTGGGTCCAGCCCGGCGGCGCGCTGCGCGACATTCCCCATGGCGACAACGGCGAGCCCGTGAAGCTGGTGTTCCTGGCCCAGGGCAAGCAATACCGCGTCAATGGCTTCGCCGGTTGCAACCGCTACATGGGCACCTACAGGATCGAGGGCGGCAGGCTGCGCATCGACGCGCCGGCGGCCACGCGCATGGCCTGCCCGACGCCGGAGCGAGCCGGCCTGGAAGCGGACTACCTGCGCGGCCTGGGCAGCATCGATACCTTCACGCTCGACAACGGCGGGGCGCCCCGCCACCTGACCTTCAACCTGCGCGGCGGCGATGTGCTGGAGTTCGTGCGGCGCGAGGATCCCCCCACGCCCTGAGCGGCGATGGCGGGCCGGTGCCGCGTGGCCCGGCCGCCGGGGGCTGGCGGCAGAGGCTGGCGCAAGTGGCGCGCCTGGAGCCCCTGGCGCGCGGGGCCGCGCCGCCGGCCTGGTGACCAGGCGTTTCAGTCTGTTTTCCGTGCGCGCGGCGTTCTTGCGCCGTGCCTACAATGGCGCACCGCTGGCTCAGTGCGCCTCACGCCGATTTCGGGAGATCTTCCATGTCCATATCCTCCAGCTTGCGTTGGCTCGCTCCCTGCGCGCTTGCCGTCGGTCTTGCCGCTTGCGCGTCGCCGCCGCGCGGCCCGGGCGCGCAGGATCCGCGCTTCCAGCCCGCCGCCGCGTCCGACGTGTACGCGCAGACCAGCTGGGACCTGGCCCGCTGGACGCGGCCCGGCGGCGCCTTGCGCCAGATTCCCCATCCGTCGCAGACCTCGCGGCCCGTCACGATCAGCTTCATCCATGACAAGGGCGCGCCCGTGGTCAGCGGCTTTGGCGGCTGCAACCAGTACAACGCGCCCTACACGGTGGCCAACGGGCTGCTGATCGTGCGCTCGCATCCGGTGTCCACCATGATGGCCTGCAATCCGGAAGCCATGCGACTGGAACAGGACTTCCTCGACGGCCTGACGCGCATCACGTCCAGCACGCTGGACAACACCGGCAATCCGCGCCGCCTGACGCTGCTGCTGTCCTCGGGCGACACGCTGGATTTCGGCCGCCGCATCGATCCGGCGACCGGCGGCCAGATGGGCCCGAAAAAGCTCGTGTACGTCGATTCCGAGCGCGTGCCTTGCAGTGCCGGCGCCGGCCGCGCCATGTGCTACCAGGTGCGCGACAGCGCGGCCCAGCCCTGGCAGCTCTGGTATGGCGACATCACCGGCTTCAATTTCCAGCCGGGCGTGCGCTATCGGCTGCGCGTGGTCGAAGTGCGCGATCCGAATCCGCCGGCCGATGCCTCCGGCTTGAAATGGGTGCTGGACGCGGTGGTCGAGCAGGAGCCGGTGCGGCGCTGAGGCCCCGGCCCGGACGCGGGCCCGCCAGCGATTATGATGGCGGCTCCCGCGCATTCCGCATTTTCGCGGCCCGCGCATGCCGCGCCGGCCTTGCCACGCTACGCCCATGTCTTCCGTTGCCAATATCTCCGCCTACAAATTCGTCTCGCTCGACGGCTTGCCCGAGTTGCGGGAAACGCTGCTGGCCCGCGCGCGCGAGGACGGACTGAAGGGCACGATCCTGTTGGCCGGGGAAGGCATCAATCTGTTCCTGGCGGGCGCGTCCGCAGGCATCGAGTCTTTCCTGGCCGCGCTGCGCGCGGATGCGCGCTTCGCCGACCTGGAGCCGAAGTACAGCTACAGCGACGCGGTGCCGTTTCGCAAGCTGCTGGTGAAGATCAAGCGCGAGATCATCCGCATGAACCATCCGGCCATCCGCCCCGAGGCCGGTCGCGCGCCGGCGGTGGACGCGCGCACGGTGGCGCGCTGGCTGGCGCAGGGCGCGGACGATGCCGGTCGCCCGGTTGTGATGCTGGACACGCGCAACGCCTTCGAGGTCGACGAGGGCACGTTCAGGAATGCCATCGACTGGCGCATCGAGCGCTTCACCCAGTTCCCGGACGCTGTGCAGGCACACCGCGACGAGCTGCAAGGCAAGACCGTGGTCAGCTTCTGCACCGGCGGCATCCGCTGCGAGAAGGCCGCCATCTACATGAACGAGGCCGGTATCGATCACGTCTACCAGCTCGAGGGCGGCATCCTCAAGTATTTCGAGGAGACCGGCGGGCCGGGCTACGAGGGCAAGTGCTTCGTGTTCGACGAGCGCGTGTCGCTGGATCCGGCGCTGGCGCCCAGCCGGGCCTGAGCCGCCGCGCACCTGGCGCGATCAAGAAAAAACCCGCCTCGAGGCGGGTTTTTTTTATCGCCGGGCCGGCGCCGCGTCAGCGCACGCGCATGCCGGGCTTGGCGCCGGGGAAGGGCTCCAGCACGTAGATGCCGGCATCCACCGACTCGTCGGCGTGGCTGGCGGCCAGCACCATGCCTTCGGACACGCCGAACTTCATCTTGCGCGGGGCCAGGTTGGCCACCATCACGGTCAGCTTGCCGATCAGGTCTTCGGGCTGGTAGGCCGACTTGATGCCGGAGAACACGTTGCGGTGGCGGCCTTCGCCCACGTCCAGCGTCAGGCGCAGCAGCTTGGTCGAGCCTTCGACGTGCTCGCAGTTGACGATCTGCGCGATGCGCAGGTCGACGCGGGCGAAGTCGTCGATGGAGATGGTCTCGGCCAGCGGCTCGCCGCCGGGGATCACGGCGGGAGGCGCGGGCGGTTCGAACAGGTCTTCCAGCATTTGCGGCTCGACGCGCTGCATCAGGTGCTTGAACGGCGCCACGGTCTGCGGCAGCGCGGCGGCGTCGGCCCAGACAAAGCCGGCCTGCGCGCCGAACAGCTCGCGCGCGACGCGGTCGGTCAGTTCCGGCAGCACCGGGGCCAGCATCACGGACAGGGCCTTGAAGCCGGCCAGCGAGCGCGAGCAGATGTCCTGCAGCGCGGCCTTCTGCGCGGCGTCGGCGCTGCCGATGCCCTTGGCCAGCACCCAGGGCTGGGCGGTGTCGAACGCCTGGTTGATGCGGTCGGCGCAGGCCATGATCTCGCGGATGGCGCGGTTGTACTCGCGCGCCTCGAAGGCGGCGCGGATCGATTCGGCCTGCTCGGCGTACTCGGCCGACAGCGCGGCGGCGTCGCCGGCATAGGCCAGCTGGCCGTCGAAATGCTTGGTGATGAAGCTGGCCGCGCGGCTGGCGATGTTGACGTACTTGCCGATCAGGTCGCTGTTGACGCGGGCGATGAAGTCCTCGGGGTTGAAGTCCATGTCTTCAACGCGGGCGTTCAGCTTGGCGGCGATGTAATAGCGCATCCACTCGGCGTTCATGCCCAGTTCCAGATAGCGCAGCGGCGAGATGCCGGTGCCGCGGCTCTTGGACATCTTCTCGCCGCTGACGGTGATGAAGCCGTGCACGTTCAGCGCGTCCGGCGTCTTGCGGCCGGCGAACTTCAGCATGGCGGGCCAGAACAGGGCGTGGAAATAGATGATGTCCTTGCCGATGAAGTGGACCTGTTCGGTGTTGCCGTTCGGGTCGAGCAGCGCGTCGAAATCCAGGCCGGCCTTGTCGCAATAGGACTTGAGCGAGGCCAGGTAGCCCACCGGCGCGTCCAGCCAGACGTAGAAGTACTTGCCCGGCGCGTCGGGGATCTCGATGCCGAAATAGGGCGCGTCGCGCGAGATGTCCCAGTCGCCCAGCTTGGCTTCGCCGTCATCGGCGCCCAGCCATTCGCGGGTCTTGGCCAGCACTTCCGGCTGCAGGTGCTTGCCGCCGGCGGCGTTGGCGCCCGTGGTCCATTGCTGCAGGAATTCCACGCAGCGCGGATCGGACAGCTTGAAGAAGAAGTGATCGGAGGACTTCAGCACCGGCGTGGCGCCGGTCAGGGCCGAATACGGATTGATCAGTTCGGTGGGCGCATAGACCGCGCCGCAGACTTCGCAGGAATCGCCGTACTGGTCCTTGGCGTGGCACTTGGGGCATTCGCCCTTGATGTAGCGGTCGGCCAGGAACATGCCCTTGACCGGGTCGTAGAACTGCTCGATCGAGCGCGTCTCGATCAGGTTCTGCGCTTTCAGCGCGCGGTAGATGTCCTGCGACAGCGCCACGTTCTCGGCCGAATCGGTCGAGTGCCAGTGGTCAAAGCGGATATGGAAGCCGTTCAGGTACTGCGGGCGCTCGGCGGCGTAGCGCGCCACCAGGGCCTGCGGCGTGATGCCTTCCTTTTCCGCCTTCAGCATGATCGGCGCGCCATGCGCGTCGTCCGCACCCACGAAGTGCACCGTGTGGCCCGCCATTCGCATCGAACGCACCCAGATGTCGGCCTGGATGTACTCCATGATGTGGCCGATGTGGAAGGATCCGTTGGCGTAGGGCAGGGCGGTGGTGACGAAAAGGGTGCGAGACATGGTCTTCGTGCGGTTGAGGGA
>NZ_JAGTJY010000012.1:0-19049 GCF_018195695.1 Achromobacter sp. Marseille-Q0513
CGCGAGCGAGGACGCGCGGGGCTGAACCACGCCCCTGGCCGGGCGCGGCGAACCAGACGACAATGTCCGCGTTCCCCATCCGCCTCGAACGCGATGCCCGCCGCCCGCTCCGAACCCGCCCCCGTCCGCGACCCCGTCTTCGCCGCCTGCGTGGTGGTGCTGCGCCGCAACCTGCCGTTCACCCTGGTGGGCATGCTGCTGACCATGGCCCTGATGATCGCGGCATTGCAGGACGTGGTGCCGCATGCGCAGCTGGCCTGGTGGGCGATCGGCAACCTGGCGCTGTCGGCGCTGCGCTGGCATGCCATGCGCCGCTTCCGGCCGGCCGAGGGCGAGCCCTGCATCAACGACAATCCCCGGGTGCGGCGCTGGCGCCGCATCACGCTGGCCGGCGTGCTGGCCAGCGGCCTGGCCTGGGGCCTGCCGACGGCGTACTGGCTGCAGCACGTGCCCCTGCCGCACCAGATGTTCCTGATCATCGCGCTGCTGACCATGGGCACCGGCGCCATCTATGCGTACTGCATCGATCTGCCCGTGCTCTACAGCTTCCTGCTGCCGTACTTCCTGCCCATGCTGTTGATGCTGACCATGCTGGACCAGACCCTGCTCACGGTGATGGGCGTCGCGGGCCTGCTGTACCTGGCCGTGTCGCTGACCTTCGCCCATCGCATGCATCGCACGCAGCTGGATTCGCTGAGCCTGCGCTTCGAGAACCTGGACCTGCTGCAGCGGCTGCAGAACGAGAAGATGGCGGCCGAACGCAGCGACCTGGCCAAGTCGCGCTTCCTGGCGGCCGCCAGCCACGACCTGCGCCAGCCCGTGCATGCGCTGAGCCTGTTCGTCGGCGTGCTGAAGGGCCATGCGCTGCCCGCACAGAGCCGCCAGCTGGTGGACAGCATCTCGCGCGCGGTGCAGGCGCTGGGCGGCCTGTTCGATGGCCTGCTGAACCTCTCGCGGCTGGACGCGGGCGTGGTGCGTCCGCAGGTGCAGCCGGTGGCGATCGCCGACGTGCTCGATCGCCTGCATCACGAGTTCGCGCCGCAGGCGCAGGCAAAGTCGCTGCGCCTGCGCATGCGGCCGCTCGCGGCCACGGTCTTGTCCGACCCGGCGCTGCTGGACCGCATCCTGCGCAACCTGATCCACAACGCCATCCATCACACCGAGCACGGCGGCGTGCTGGTCGGCTGCCGCCGCGACGGCGACGCGCTGCGCGTGGAGGTCTGGGACAGCGGCCCGGGCATACCCCTGCACGAGCAGGAACGCGTCTTCTGGGAATTCCATCAGCTGGGCAACCCCGAACGCGACCGCAGCAAGGGCCTGGGGCTGGGACTGGCCATCGTGCAACGCACGACCCGGCTGCTCGGCCATGCGCTCGGCCTGCGCTCCTGGCCCGGTCGCGGCACCATGTTCAGCCTGACGCTGCCGCTGGCCGATCCCCAGGCGCAGGCCCCGGCCCTGGCGGACGAACCGCAGCCCGCCGCCTTGCCGACGCACGCCGGCGAGCCACTGGTGCTGGTCATCGAAGACGACGTCCAAAGCCGTCTCGGCCTGCAATTGCTGCTGGAAGGGTGGGGCTACCGCGTGCTGGCGGCCGGCAGCGTCGACGAGCTGCTGCTGCAGACCGCGCAGGACATGGACCGCGTCTCGCTGATCATCAGCGACTACCGCCTGCGCGAACACCAGACCGGCATCGACGCCATCAAGCGCCTGCACGAGGAATACAACGACGAGGCCATTCCAGCGCTGCTGGTCAGCGGCGACACCGACCCGCAGCGCCTGGCCGAAGTGGCCGAACATGGCTGGCCCATGCAAAACAAGCCGGTCGATCCGGACCGGCTGCGCAGCACCATCGCGCGCCTGCTGGCCTGAAGCGCCGGATCCCGGGCGTCAGCCTCGGGATCCGGCCGCCGCCCGGACCAGGTTCCGCGCCAGGCCTCAGGCCAGGTCGTAGCGGTCCAGGTTCATCACCTTGACCCAGGCGGCGACGAAGTCGCGCACGAACTTCTGCTGCGCGTCCTCGCTGGCATAGACCTCGGCCAGCGCGCGCAGCTGCGAATGCGAGCCGAACAGCAGGTCGATGCGGCTGCCCGTCCACTTGGGCTGACCGGTCTTGCGGTCGCGTCCCTCGAAGGCCTCGCGCTCGGGCGACAGCGGCTTCCACTCCACGCCCATGTCGAGCAGGTTGCGGAAGAAGTCGTTGCTCAGCGCGCCCGGCCGGTCGGTGAAGACGCCGTGCCGGTCCTGGCCCGTCTGCACCTCCAGCACGCGCAGCCCGCCGACCAGCGCGGTCATCTCGGGCGCGGTCAGGGTCAGCAGCTGCGCGCGGTCGATCAGCAGCGCCTCGGCCGGCACCGCGAAGCGCGTCTTCAGATAGTTGCGGAAACCGTCGGCCACCGGCTCCAGCGGCGTGAAGGAATCCACGTCGGTCTGTTCCTGGGAAGCATCCATGCGGCCCGGCGCGAAGGGCACGGTAACGTCGACGCCGGCTTTCTTGGCCGCCTGCTCCACGCCCGCACAGCCCGCCAGCACGATCAGGTCGGCCAGCGAGATCTTCTTGCCGCCGGACTGCGCGCGGTTGAAGTCGGCCTGTATGCCTTCCAGCGCCTTCAGCACCTTGGCCAGCTGCGCCGGCTGGTTGACCGCCCAGTCCTTCTGCGGCGCCAGGCGGATGCGCGCGCCATTGGCGCCGCCGCGCTTGTCGGAGCCGCGGAAGGTGGACGCCGACGCCCAGGCGGTGGACACCAGCTCGGACACCGACAGGCCGCTGGCCTGCACCTTCTGCTTGAGCGCCGCCACGTCCTGGTCGTCGACCAGCGGGTGGTTGACCTTGGGGATGGGATCCTGCCAGATCAGTTCCTCGGCCGGCACTTCCGGGCCCAGATAGCGGGCGCGCGGCCCCATGTCGCGGTGGGTCAGCTTGAACCAGGCGCGGGCGAAGGCCTCGGCCAGTTCCTCGGGATGGTCCATGAAGCGGCGCGAGATCTTCTCGTAGGCAGGATCGAAGCGCAGCGACAGGTCCGTGGTCAGCATCGTCGGCAGCAGCTTCTTCGACGCGTCGAAGGCGTGCGGAATCGTTGCCTGGGCATTCTTGGCGACCCACTGGTGCGCGCCGGCCGGGCTCTTGCTCAGCTCCCATTCATAGCCGAACAGGTTCTGGAAAAAGCCGTTGCCCCATTTCGTCGGCGTGGTGGTCCAGGTGACTTCCAGGCCGCTGGTGATGGCATCCGCGCCCTTGCCGGTGCCATGGCTGCTCTGCCAGCCCAGGCCCTGCAGTTCCAGTCCCGCGTCCTCGGGATCGGCGCCCACGTTGGATGCCGGACCGGCGCCGTGCGTCTTGCCGAAGGTATGGCCGCCGGCGATCAGCGCCACGGTTTCCTCGTCGTTCATGGCCATGCGCGCGAAGGTCTCGCGGATGTCATGCGCGGCCGCGACCGGATCCGGATTGCCGTCCGGGCCTTCCGGGTTAACGTAGATCAGGCCCATCTGCACCGCGCCCAGCGGGTTCTCCAGATTGCGGCCCGACGGGTTCTTGCCTTCGCCCTTGCCGTAGCGCACATCGCCGCCCAGCCAGGTTTTCTCATTGCCCCAGTAGACGTCCTGGTCGGGTTCCCAGCTGTCTTCCCGGCCGCCCGCGAAACCGAAGGTCTTGAAACCCATGGTCTCCAGCGCGACGTTGCCGGTCAGGATGAGCAGGTCGGCCCAGGAGATCTTGCGACCGTACTTCTGCTTGATGGGCCACAGCAGGCGGCGGGCCTTGTCCAGGCTGACGTTGTCGGGCCAGCTGTTGAGCGGCGCGAAGCGCTGCTGGCCGCGTCCCGCGCCGCCGCGGCCGTCGCCAATGCGGTAGGTGCCGGCGCTGTGCCAGGCCATGCGGATGAAGAGCGGACCGTAGTGGCCGAAGTCGGCGGGCCACCAGTCCTGCGAGTCGGTCATCAGCTTGGCCAGGTCCTTCTTCACCGCAGCCAGGTCCAGGCTCTTGAAGGCTTGCGCGTAGTTGAAGTCCTTGTCCATCGGATCGGACTTGCTGGAATGCTGGCTCAGCAGATCCAGCCGCAGCTGGTTGGGCCACCAGTCACGATTCGTCGTACCGCCGCCGGCAGCATGGTTGAAAGGGCATTTCGCTTCGCTCGACATGGGCGCTCTCCTTCAGTGATGGACGGCCGGGCGGGCCGGTCCAAACGACTATACGCGAGAGCACCGTGCAGAAATATTTGATTGCTGCAATACGATCAATAGCTCATATCAATGAATATGTTCAGGATTCTTGATTTCATGAATGAGCCCGCCGGGCCCTTGCGCCCGGCTCCGGCAGCACGCTAGCGCTGCATGCCCCAGCGCCTGACCGTCAACCGCTCCAGCGTGTCGAAGCCCAGGCTTTCCACCAGCAGGCCGATGATGACCACCGCGGCCAGCCCGGCGAACACCTTGTCGGTGTACAGCTCGTTGCGGTTCTGGAAGATGTACCAGCCCAGCCCGCCCTTGCCGCTGGACGCGCCGAACACCAGTTCGGCGGCGATCAGCGTGCGCCAGGCGAAGGCCCAGCCGATCTTCAGGCCGGCCAGGATCGCGGGCAGCGCGGCCGGCACCAGGATCCACAGCACGTAGCGCAGCCCCGTCAGCCCGTAGTTCCGTCCCGCCATGCGCAGGGTCTCGGACACGCCCAGGAAGCCGGCGTAGGTGTTCAGCGCCAGCGCCCACAGCACGGAATGGATCAGCACGAACACCAGGCTGCCTTCGCCCAGGCCGAACCACAGCAGCGCCAGCGGCAGCAGGGCGATGGCGGGCAGCGGGTTGAACATCGAGGTCAGCGTGGACAGCAGGTCGCGGCCCAGCCGCGTGGACACGGCCAGCGTGGTCAGCGCGAAGGCCAGCGCCACGCCCGCCACATAACCCTGCACCAGCACCCGCAGCGACTGCCCGGCGCGCGCCGCCAGCTCGCCGCTGGCCAGGCCGGCGGCGAAGGCCTGCGCGGTCTGCCAGGCGCCCGGCAGCAGCAGGTCGTTGTCGGTCAGGCGCGCGGCCAGCTCCCACAGCAGGGCCAGCAGCGCCAGGATGAACAGCTTGCGCACGCCGGCGCGGGCCCACAGGCGCTCGCGCCAGGACAACGGCGCCTCGGCGGCCTGCGCGGGCAGCGGCGGCAGCGCGTATTCGATATCGGGACGCGCGGCCAGCGCATCGGCGTGGACGGAGGTGATGACGGACATGGCAGGTCTCGGTGATCGCAATCTGTGGGTATCGCGCGCGGCAGGGCCCGCGTATGGAACGGGCGCGGCAATCAAGCCGCGCAGCGAATGAATGGCGTCGGCCTCAGGCGGCCACGCGGCGCTCTGCCTCGCCCGCCCGCGCGGGCGCCTGATCGAACAGCAGATCGTGAATGCGCCGCGTGGCCGCCTGGAAAGCGGCCGAGCCCTGGCTGTGCAGGCTGTGCGCCTGCGCGTTCAGCTCGGCGCGCACGCGGCCCGGATGCGGCGACAGCAGCAGCACGCGGCTGCCCAGCACCAGCGCCTCTTCGATGGAGTGGGTGACGAACAGCAGCGTGAAGCGCACCTCTTCCCACAGGGCCATCAGCTCTTCCTGCATGCGCCGCCGCGTCAGCGCGTCCAGCGCGGCGAAGGGCTCGTCCATCAGCAGCACGCGCGGCTGCATGGCCAGCGCGCGCGCGATCGCCACGCGCTGCTTCATGCCGCCGGACAAGGTGTGGGGATAGGCGTCGGCGAAGCCCGCCAGCCCGACCTTGTCCAGGTAATGCATGGCGCGCTCATCGGCCTCGCGCCGGCCCAGCTTGCGCGAGGCGATCAGCGGAAACGCCACGTTCTGCCGCAGCGTCTTCCACGGCGGCAGCTGGTCGAATTCCTGGAACACCACGATGCGGTCCGGGCCCGGGCCTTGCACCGGCCGGTCGTCCAGCGCGATGCGGCCTTCGGTCGGCTTGATGAAGCCGGCGACGGCCTTGAGCAGCGTGGACTTGCCGCAACCCGACGGGCCCAGCAGGATGAAGCGCTCGGACGCGTGCACATCGAAGCTGACCTGATGCGTGGCGCGCACGCGCCTTTCCGGCGTCTTGTATTCGAGCGACACCTTATCCACACGCAGCAGCGGACCTCGGTTTTCAGCGTTATCCACAGGGCTGGCGGCAGGCAGGGACATGTCGGTTCTCCTTGGTTCTAAAGCCCCCCACGTCCAGACCTCATCGGGGCGGGGCTTGACCCTTAGCTGCCCTGGGCGGTGACGGCGTCGTCGAAGAAATACTCGCGCCAGCTGGCCGGCGCCGTCTTGATCGCGCCCACCTTGTGCATGAACTGCGCCAGCGTGTAGGTATTCTGCGGCGCCAGCTTGAACTGCACATCGGGGTTCTTGATGATCTTGATGAGGAAGTCGCGGTCCAGCTTGGCGCCGGTGACGCGCAGGTAAGTGTCGGCGGCCTTTTCCGGATTGGCGGTGGCGAACTCGGCGGCTTCCTGGAGCGCCAGCTGGAAGGCCTTGTAGGTCTTGGGATTGTCCTTGCGGAATTTCTCCGTGGCGAAGAGCACGGTGGACGAGCTGGGGCCGCCCAGCACGTCATACGAATTGAGCACGATGCGCGCCTTGGGGTTTTCGGCCAGCTCCTGTTCCTGGAACGGCGGATTGCCGAAGTGGCCGGTGATCTCGGTGCCGCCGGCGATGATGGCGGCGGCGGCGTCCGGATGCGGCAGCGCCACCGAGATCTTGTCCAGCTTGTCGTAGTGCGCGTCGCCCCACAGCTTGGCCGAGGCCAGCTGCAGCACGCGCGACTGCACCGACACGCCGACGGCGGGCAGGGCGATGCGGTCGCGCTCGGTGAAGTCGGCGATGCTCTTCACGTTGGGATTGTTGGTCACCAGGTAATAGGGGAAATTACCCAGCGAGGCCACGCCCTTGACGTTCTGCTTGCCGCGCGTGCGATCCCAGATGGTCAGGAGCGGCCCCACGCCCGCGCCGGCGATGTCCACCGCGCCGGACAGCAGCGCGTCGTTCACCGCCGAGCCGCCGGACAGCTTGGCCCATTCCACCGAGATATCCACACCCTCGGCCTTGCCATGCTTTTCGATCAGCTGCTGGTCGCGCGCCACGTTCAGCAGCAGGTAGACGATGCCGTACTGCTCGGCGATGCGGATGCGACCCTCGGCCTGGGCCGGCGAGGGCGAGGCCAGCGCCAGCACGGCGAGGACCAGGGCCAGGCCGGCGCTGGTGAGGACTTGCGCGAATCGGTCTTTTGCGGCGGCGGACAAACGCATGGTGTTCCTTGTGGATAAGTCGTGGTGCTGTGCGGGGCGTGAAATCTGGCGATACGCGGGCGCGCTCAGAACGGCGCGTCGCCCTCGATGGTGGTGCGGTACAGCTTGCGACGCAGATGGTCGGGCGTGCCGCCGGCCAGATGAATCAGCGAGCGGTTGTCCCAGAACACCAGGTCATGCTCGCGCCAGTGATGGCGATAGACATGCTCGGGACGCACGCTGTGCGCGTACAGCTCAGCCAGCAGCGCGTCGCTTTCATCTTGCGGCAGGCCTTCGATGCGGGTGGTGAAGCCTTCGCTCACGAACAGCGCGCGGCGGCCGTTCTCCGGATGCGTGCGCACCACCGGATGCGAGACTTCCTGCACTTGCGCCACCTGTTGCGCGCTCAGGTTCGGACGCCAGTTGCCTTCCTTTTGCAGCTGGCCGTACTTGGCCAGATAGGAGTGCACGGCGCGGCGACCTTCGACCGCGTTGCGCAGCGCCTCGGGCAGCGTGTCGTAAGCCAGGTGCATGTTGGCGAACAGCGTATCGCCGCCTTCAGACGGCAGCTCCTGCGCGTGCAGCAGCGAACCCAGGCTGGGCAGCGCCTTGTACGAGATATCCGAATGCCAGTACTTGCCGGCGTCACCCAGGCCCACCGGCTTGCCGTTCTCGACGATGTTGGAAACGGTCAGGATCTCGGGATGGCCGGGCAGGTGGAACTGATGCAGCACGTGGATCATCAGCGGGCCGAAGCGGCGGCTGAAATCGATGTGCTGGCGCGGCGTGATGCGCTGGTCGCGGAACACCAGCAGATGATGGTCCAGATGCGCCTGATGGATGCGGGCGAAATCCTCGCGCGTCAGTTCGCGCGACAGGTCCAGGCCGATGAGCTCGGCGCCCAGCGGACCCGGCAGCGGACGCAGCTCGAAGGCTTGCGGCTGGGCGGCTTGCGGTTCCGCGTGCGCATCCACATCGCGCAGCAGGGCATTGCTTTGGGGCATCGATCGCTCCTGGGCGTCCGGCGCATTGCCGGACCGGATTGGGGCGGCCCGGCGATGCGCCGGGACCAGGAACGATCGATTATGAAAAGCCGGCCTTGCAACGCAAACGAAGATATTGGCGTTTGAACAAAGCCTGGCGTCATAAGGCGCGGCGTCCGCTATGGGAACGCCGCGCCTTCATGTGGATAACTCATAAGCTAGTGAAAAATCGGCATGAAAGCAGCCGCCCGCTACTTTTCCACAGGCAGGTAGGCCTGCGCCAGCTTGACCCAGTACGTGGCGCCCACCGGCAGCAGCGCGTCGTTGAAATCGTAGTTCGGGTTGTGCAGCTGGCACGGCCCCATGCCGTGATAGCTTTCCATGCGATGGTCGCCGTCGCCGTTGCCCAGGAACAGATAGGCGCCCGGCACTTTTTCCAGGAAGAACGAGAAGTCCTCGGCGCCCATGAAGGGCGGCATGTCGCGCAGCACGTGCTCGGCGCCGAACGCGTTCTCGGCCACCTGCGCGGCGAAGGCGGTTTCCTGTTCCCAGTTCACCAGCGGCGGATAGGCGCGCACGAAATCCAACTCGCCGGTGCCGCCATAGACCTGCGGCAGCGTGGTGGCGATGCGGCGCATGTCGGCCTCGATCTTGTCCAGCGTTTCCACCGAGTACGTGCGCACCGTGCCGCGCAGCACGGCCTCGCCCGGGATCACGTTGTAGGCGTCGCCGGCGTGGATCTGCGTGATCGACAGCACGGCCTGTTCCAGCGGGTTCTTGCTGCGCGAGATCACGGTCTGCAAGGCATGCACCATGTCGGCCGCGACGATGATCGGATCCACCGAGGCATGCGGCTGCGCCGCGTGGCCGCCCACGCCCTTGATCACGATGTCCCAGCGATTGCTCGACGCCATCGTCGGACCGGCGCGAAAGCCGAACTGGTTCACCGGCATGCCCGGCATGTTGTGGATGCCGAACACGGCGTCACAGGGAAAGCGGTCGAACAGGCCATCCTGCATCATGGCGCGCGCGCCGGCGTTGCCACCTTCCTCGGCGGGCTGGAAAATGAACACCACGGTGCCGTCGAAGTCGCGGTGCGTGGACAGGTATTGCGCCGCGCCCAGCAGCATGGCGGTGTGCCCGTCATGGCCGCAGCCGTGCATGCGGCCGCTGATGGTGGAGCGGTGCGCGAAGCGGTTGTGCTCGGGCATGGGCAGCGCGTCCATATCGGCGCGCAGGCCCACCGTCTTCTTGCCGCTGCCGGCGCGCAGAATGCCGACCACGCCGGTTTTCCCCAGGCCCGTGTGGACTTCCAGGCCCCAGCCGCGCAGCTTCTCGGCCACCAGCGTGGACGTGCGCGTTTCCTGGAAGGCAAGTTCGGGATGGGCATGGATGTCGCGGCGCAGCGCGGTGAGTTCGGGATGCGCGCGTTCGATTTCGGCGATGGTCTTCATGGCGGGATCCAGCGGATTCAGGCGGAGGAAAAGGGAACAAGGCTGTGGATAAGCCGATGGCGGTGATTGTTCAGGTGTAGCACGGCGGGCAAGAGCGAGAGGGCGCTTTTCCGGGAAAACCCCGTGATCCCGGCCGTGATCCACGGCTGAAATCAGCCTCCACCGATCGATGGCCGTCATGCGACGGCCGCCCATCGGCCGGCGCACATCAAGCGCTGGCGCTTGCCGGCGCGGCCCCCTCATCGTTCAAGTGACAGGCGCTGACATGCCCCGGCGCGATCGCGCGCAGCAAGGGCCGCTCGGTCTTGCAACGCGGCATGGCCTGCGGGCAGCGCGGATGGAAGGCGCAGCCGGTCGGTGGATCCAGCGGTGACGGCAGCTCGCCCTTGATCGGCCGGTAGGCGCGCCGGCCCGGCGTCAGCGTCGGCAGCTCCTTCAGCAGCGCCTGCGTGTACGGATGATTGGCGCGCTGGAAGATCTCTTCGGTGGGCGCCAGCTCGACCACGCGGCCCAGGTACATGATGGCCACGCGGTCCGAGATGTGGCTGACCACGCTGAGGTTGTGGCTGATGAACAGGTACGTCAGATCCAGCTCGCCGCGCAGCCGCTCGAACAGGTTCAGCACCTGCGCCTGGATCGACACGTCCAGCGCCGCCACCGCCTCGTCGCAGACGATGACCGAGGGCTTGAGCGCCAGCGCCCGCGCGATGCCGATGCGCTGGCGCTGGCCGCCCGAGAACTGGTGCGGATAACGCTGCGCATAGCCTGGGTCCAGCCCGACCTGGCGCATCAGCCCTGCCACGTAATCGGCCTTGTCGCGCGCGGCCACCAGCTTGTGCGCCACCGGCGCCTCGCCGATGATCTCGCGCACCCGCATGCGCGGGTTCAACGAGGCGTAGGGATCCTGGAAGATCATCTGCACGCCCAGCTCGTAGGCGCGCCGTTCCGGGCCCGGCAGGCCCTGCACCGGCTTGCCGCGATAGCGCAGTTCGCCCGCGCTGGGCGGCAGGATGCCCGAGACGATGCGGCCCAGCGTGGACTTGCCGCAGCCGGACTCGCCCACGATGCCGATGACCTCGCCGGGCATCACGTCCAGGTCCACGCCGGCCACCGCGTGCACGACCTGCGTCTTCAGGCCGGCGCCCAGCAGGTTGGCGATGCGGCCGGCCAGGTCCACCGGCTGCACGAAACGCAGCTCGACGCCGCGCAGCGACAGGATGGGCGTCGAGGCGTCATGCGTCATCGCGCGCTCCGGCGTGCCAGCAGCGCACCCATTGGCCGGGACGGATTTCCTGCGGCTGGGGCTCGGCCAGACAGGCGTCGCTCGCGCGCGGGCAACGACCACGGAACGCGCAGCCTTGCGGCAGGTTGAGCAGCGAAGGGGTCATGCCCGGTATCGGTTCCAATGGCCGCCCGCGCGATTCCGGCGTGGGAATCGACGCGATCAGGCCGTGCGTGTAAGGGTGCATGGGATGGCTGATGACGGCCTCGGTCGTGCCGGTCTCCACCACGCGGCCCGCGTACATCACGGCCACGCGGTCGGCCAGCCCGGCCACCACGGCCAGGTCGTGGGTGATCCAGATCAGCGCCGTGCCGGTGTCCTGGCACAGCTTCTGCACTTCGAACAGGATCTGCCCCTGGATGGTCACGTCCAGCGCCGTGGTGGGCTCGTCGGCGATGATGAGCCGCGGCGAATTCAGCAGCGCGATGGCGATGGCCACGCGCTGGCGCATGCCGCCGGACAGCTGGTGCGGATAGGCGCGCAGCCGTTCTTCGGGCGCTGGGATGCCGACCATGGCCAGCGTTTCCAGTGCGCGCTTGCGCGCCTGGTCGCGCGATGCGCCGCCATGCGCCTGCACCGCCTCGATCATCTGCGTGTCCACGCGCAGCACCGGGTTCAGCGTCATCATCGGATCCTGGAAGATCATCGCGATGTCGCGCCCGCGCAGCTGGCGCCAGCGGGCTGGCGCCGCGCCGCGCAGCTCCTCGCCGTTGAAGCGGATGCTGCCGTCGACGATGCGGCCCGGCTCGTCCAGCAGGCCCATCAGCGAGAAGCCGGTGATGCTCTTGCCCGAGCCGGACTCGCCCACCAGGCCCAGGATCTCGCCGGCCGCCAGATGCAGGTCCACGCCGTCCACGGCACGGGCCACGCCGTTGCGCGTGAAGAAATGCGTCTTCAGGCCGCGCACGTCGAGCACGGGTCCGGACGCCGCCGGGGACTTGTCCACAAGGTTCGCCTGCATCGCCGTCCCCTAGTCCGCGTTGCGCGGGTTGAGCACATCGCGCAGGTGGTCGCCCACCAGGTTGATGGCGATGATGGCCAGCGCCAGCGCAATGCCGGGGAAGAAGGAAATCCAGTACTGCCCGGACAGCAGGTACTCGAAGCCGTTGTAGATCAGCATGCCCAGCGAGGGCTCGGAAACCGGCACGCCCACGCCCAGGAAGGACAGCGTGGCCTCCAGCGCGATGGCGTGTGCCAGGTCGATGGTGGCGATGACGATCAGGGGCGGCATGCAGTTGGGCAGCACATGGCGGAACAGCACGCGCCCCCAGCCCAGCGACATGCAGCGCGCGGCCTCGACGTATTCCTTGCCGCGCTCGACCAGCGCCGCGCCGCGCGCCGCCCGCGCGAAATAGGCCCACTGCACCACGATGAGCGCGATGATCACCTTGTCCACACCCTTGCCCAGGATCGCCAGCAACATCAGCGCCACCAGGATGGCCGGGAAGGACAGCTGGATGTCGACGATGCGCATCAGCAGCGCGTCGATGCGGCCGCCGAAGTAGGCCGCGATCAGCCCCACGGTCGCGCCGATGCCGAAGGCCGCCAGCACCGACACTGCCGCCACCAGCAGGCTGGTGCGCATGCCGTACAGGATGGCCGACAAGAGATCGCGCGCCAGCCCGTCGGTGCCCAGCCAGTAGCGCATGGCGCCGTCGCCGCTTGCGCTGCCGGGCCGCAGCTTGGAATCCATGATGTCCAGCGCGGCCAGGTCATAGGGATTCTGCGGCGCGATCCACGGCGCCAGCAGCGCCGCGCCCACGATCACGACCAGCATCACCAGGCCCAGCAGGGCCAGCTTGCTGGCGCAGAAATCCGACACGAAGCGACGCCAGGGCGTCTGTTCGGAGCGCGCGGCGGGCGCGCTGGCAATGGCGGGCGTGGTCATCGGCGGCCGTCCAGTCTGACGCGGGGATCCAGCACCGTGTAGATGATGTCCACCACAAGGTTGAGCATGACCAGGAAGAACACGATCAGGAGCAGATACGCCACCACCACCGGACGGTCCAGGTTGATGATGGAATCGATCAGCAGCTTGCCCATGCCCGGCCAGGAAAACACGGTCTCGGTGACCACCGCGAAGGCCATGACCTGGCCGAACTCCAGGCCGGCCACCGTCACCACGGGGATCAGGATGTTCTTGAGCAAGTGCACGCCCAGCACGCGGCGCTCGGACAGGCCCTTGGCGCGCGCGAACTTGATGTAGTCCATGGGCAGGGCCTCGCGCGTGGCGGCGCGCGTCACGCGGATGATCATGGCGCACTTGGCGAAGGCGATGGTGGCCGCGGGCAGCGCCAGGCTGGCCCAGCCGTCCAGCGTCAGCACGCTGAGCTGCAGCGAGCCGATGCTGACGGTCTGTCCGCGTCCGCCGGCCGGCACCCAGCCCAGCATCACGGCGAACACCATGATGAGCATCAGCCCGACCCAGAAGTTCGGCAGCGAGAAGCCCAGCACCGAGCCCGTCATGATGGCGCGCGAGCCGGGCGAACGCGGCTTCAGGCCCGCCAGGATGCCCAGCGGCACGCCGATCAGCACCGACAGCAGCATGGCCACCGAAGCCAGCTCCACCGTGGCCGGCATGCGCTCCAGGATCAGGCGCATGGCCGGCTCGCCGGTCAGGAAGCTGTTGCCGAAGTCGCCGCGCACCGCCTGGCCCATGAAGATCAGGTACTGCCGCCACAATGGCAGGTCCAGGCCCAGCGACGCGCGGATCGCCGCGCGCTGGGCCTCGGTGGCCTCCGGGCTGGCCAGCATCGACACCGGATCGCCCACCATGTAGATGCCGGCGAACACCAGCGCCGACATCACCAGCATGACCACGACAGTCTGCAACAGCCTTCTTACGATAGTCGCCAGCACGTGAAACCGCCCGCTATGCGCGTTACTTCTTCAGGGTGGCGAACTGCGCGAGGGTGACCTGATCGGGCCGGCCCTGGTAGCGGATGTCGCTCTTCATGGCCCACACCGACAGCTCGAAGTGCACCGGCAGCATCGCGTAGTCGTCCATGGCGATGTTGCTGGCGCGCGCGAGCAGGTCGGCGCGCTTGGCATCGTCCATGGTGGACGAGGCTTCCTTCACCAGCTCATCCATCTTGGGGTTGGAGTAGCGGCTGCGGTTGGTGGTGCCCAGGCCCGCTTCCGGATTGCGCGTCACCAGCAGCGCGGTCAGCGCGTTGGACATCTCGCCGCTGGTCACCGACCAGCCCGCCAGATAGGCCGAGAACGCATAGGAATCGCGGTTCTTGAAGAACACCGGCGGCGCCATCGCATCCACGCTGGTCTTCACGCCGATGCGCGTCCACATGGACGCGATCGCCTGCGCCACCTTGGAATCGTTCACGTAGCGGCCCGAGGGCGAGCCCAGCGTGATCGAGAAGCCATTGGGATAGCCGGCTTCCTTGAGCAGCGCCTTGGCCTTTTCCACATCGGCCTTGGGCGCCTTGGAATGCTCCTTGCTGGAACCGAACATGGGGTAGGGCAGCAGGTTGCCGGCGGGCAGCGCCACGCCGCCCATCACGCGCTCGACCAGCGCGTCGCGGTTCAGCGCCAGCGACAGCGCCTCGCGCACGCGCTTGTCCTTCATCGGGTTCTTGTCCGTGCCCTGCACGCCGGGCGAGGGCTCGGCATGCTGGTCCAGCGCCACGTACACCACGCGCACCGAGGGGGTTTCCTCGACGTAGAGCTTCTTGTCGCCCTTGAGCTTGGGCAGGTCGTCGGTTGGGGGATCCTCGATCATGTCCACGTCGCCGGCCAGCAGCGCGGCCACGCGCGCGGCGGGATTGCTGATCGGGCGGTAGATCACCTTGTCCCACTCGGGCTTCTTGCCCCAATAGCTGTCATTGCGCGCCAGCACGAACTCGGCGCCGCGCTTCCAGGACACGAACTTGTAGGGGCCGGTGCCCACCAGGCCGTCGCCGCTGTTCAGCTCGGTGGTGGTCTTGCCCTCGGCGGCCGGCCCGGAGGCGGCCTTCTTCGACATGATGGGCAGCTGCGCCAGGTTCACCAGCAGGTTCGGCGCCACGTCCTTGGTGGTGATGCGCAGCGTCATCGGGTCGACGGCCTCGGTCTTGGCGACCGAGCCCAGGTACAGCGTGAAGGGCGAGGGGCTGTTCGGCACCTTGGGCACGCGGTCATAGGTGAAGACCACGTCCTCGGCGGTGAAGGGCGTGCCGTCCGAGAACTTCACGCCGGAGCGCAGCTTGAAGGTCCAGACCTTGCCGTCCACGGTCCAGGACTCGGCCAGCGCCGGCACCGGCTTCAACTGCGCGTCGGTGGCGACCAGGGTATCGAAGATGGTCTGGGAGATCTGCGTGTTCGGCGTCAGCGCGTGGTATTGCGGATCCATCGAAGACGGCTCGGTCTTGAGCGCGATCACCAGATCGCGCGCCATGGCCGCGCTACAGGCGCCGAATGCCAACACCACCGCGGCGCTGCCGCAGGCCAATACACGCGAAAACCGAGATGCCATCGTGATCTCCCAGGATTGTTTCGGGTTTTGAACCTCTAGCCGGGCACATTAACCAGCAACCAAGCGCTCGCGCAACAGTTATATTCCCTTATTGTTATCGCCTCGCACTATTGATTGAGCCATGTCAGTCCACGCCCCCATCGCCGCCATCGCCACCGCACCAGGAAGGGGCGGCATCGGCGTCGTGCGCGTTTCCGGTGCGGACCTGTCCGGATTGGTGCGCGCATTGTTCCAGCGCGACCTCACGCCGCGCCACGCGCACTACCTGCCGTTCAAATCGACGGACGGCGAGCTGCTCGACGAAGGCATCGCGCTGTACTTCCGCGCCCCGCATTCCTATACCGGCGAGGACGTGCTGGAGCTGCAGGGCCACGGCGGCCCCGCCGTGCTGCGCCGCGTGCTCGACAGCTGCCTGGCCGCCGGCCGCGACCAGGGCCTGCGCCTGGCCGAGCCCGGCGAGTTCACCCGCCGCGCCTTCCTCAACGACCGCATGGACCTGGCCCAGGCCGAGGCCGTGGCCGACCTGATCGATGCGTCCTCGGTAGCTGCCGCGCGCGGCGCCATGGCCTCGTTGTCGGGCGAATTCTCGGCCCGCGTCAACGACCTGTCCGACCGCATCATCCACCTGCGCATGCTGGTCGAGGCCACGCTGGATTTCCCCGAAGAGGAAATCGACTTCCTTGAAAAGTATCAGGCCCGCCCGACGCTGGACGCGCTGACCGCCGACCTCGGCCACCTGATCGCCCAGGCCCGCCAGGGCGTTATCCTGCGCGAGGGCCTGCACGTGGTGCTGGCCGGCCAGCCCAACGTCGGCAAGTCCAGCCTGCTCAACGCGCTGGCCGGCGACGACATCGCCATCGTCACGCCCATCGCCGGCACCACGCGCGACAAGGTGGTGCAGGAAATCCATATCGACGGCGTGCCGCTGCACATCGTCGACACCGCCGGCCTGCGCGAAACCGAGGACACGGTGGAAAGCATCGGCATCGCCCGCAGCTGGCAGGAAATCGAACGCGCCGACCTCATCCTGCACCTGCAGGACGCCACCCAGCCCGGCGACGAACTCGACGCCCAGATCACCGCCCGCCTGCCGCCGCGCACGCCGATGCTGAAGGTGTTCAACAAGGTGGATCTGTTATCCACAGCCTTTTCCGCCGGGCCGGGCGAACTGGGCATCTCGGCCAAGCGCGGACTGGGGCTGGATGCGCTGCGCGCGGAACTGCTGAAGATCGCGGGGTGGAATCCGGGCGCTGAATCGCCGTGGCTGGCGCGTGAACGGCATCTGCATGCGTTGCAGGCGGCGGCCGAGCATCTGGCGCTGGCGGGCGAGCATGCGGAGCAGGATGACCGGGTGCTGGATCTGTTCGCCGAGGAACTGCGGCTGGCGCATGACAGCTTGTCGGGGATCACGGGGAAGTTCACCAGCGATGATTTGCTGGGGGAGATTTTTTCCAGTTTTTGTATTGGGAAGTAATCGCCCGCAGGCATGCGGCACGCAAGCTCCGTCAGGTATCAGTCCACGCGGCGCACGCCCTCGCCACCCACGAAAAGTACCTGGACAACATCGCACTTGAGTACATGGCCCATGACCACCTCGGATGTCGCAGATCAGACCGCCCTCATCGCCCTGATCGATCGGCTGCGCGGCCAGTCCCATGAAAGCGCGGTGGTGGAATTCAAGTCCAACTGGGACAAGGCGGAAGACATAGGCCAATATCTCTCCGCGCTTGCCAATACCGCCGTGCTGGAACGGCAAGACCGCGCGTGGCTGGTTTGGGGCATCGACGACCAGACGCACCAGGTCAAAGGAACACGCTTTGATCCTGCGTCGGCCAAAGGCGCGGGCAATCAACCGTTGGTCATGTGGCTGACCCAGCACATCCTGCCGCGGCCCGATTTTCGCTTTCATGAAGTGAAGCATCCCGATGGCCGATCGATCGTGCTGGAAATCCATCCTCCGCGTTCGGCGCCCCTGGCCTTTGAATCAGTGGCTGATCGACGGCATGATTCGCCTGCGCATGATCGATCAGGTGGGCAGTGGCATCCGCCGCATGTTCGAAACTCAGCGGCAACGGTTCTTTCCCTTGCCGGACTATGCTCTCGGCGCCAGCGAATTGGGTCTGCCCCGCGTGGAAGTCGTCATAAGCGGCAAGATCCTGGATGTGAAATACACCCAGTTGCTGATGAAACGGACCGATTTGGACCTGCGTCAGGTGCTGCTGCTCGACAAAGTCCAGAAGCGTCAGGCGCTCTCCACGGACGAGCTGCGTTTGCTTAGGGAAGCCAAGCTCGTCGAAGGCCGTGCGCCGAACATCTTCGTCTCTGCCCAAGTCGCCGCATGGACTGATGACAAGGCGCGCTATATCCGCAATCGCGGTCTGGATGACGGCTACTACCGGGAACTGATCGTCGATTATTTGAAGCGTTACGGACAAGCAAGCCGACAAGATATCGACGCCTTGCTGCTACCCAAGCTGCCGGACGTGCTGGATGCGACACAACAGGGCCACAAGATTCGCAATTTGATGCAGGCCATGCGGCGCGAAGGCATCATTTATAGGGAAGGAGGCAGGTCAACGGCAATCTGGCGCTTGGCGATGGGCCAGCCTCTTAGCTAAAGCGTTGAAATCTTAGCTTGGTCTAGCAAACGAAATACCTATAACCCATTGATTCTTATGTTTAATTAAGAAAAAAGGACGAAAAATCCACGTCCAATTTGATTTGTCCCTTATACGTCGCTTGCCTGGCGGCCTCGCAGAAGCATGACCCCAAGAATCGCCATCATCGGCGCCGGCACCGCCGGCCTGGCCTGTGCCATCGCGCTGGCGCGCGAAGGCGCCGAGGTCGACGTCTTCGAACGCCACCCCACGCTGGCCCCCGTGGGGGCCGGCATGCTGATCCAGCCGGGCGGATTGCTGGCCCTGCGCGAGCTGGGCGCCCTCGATGCCTTCGCCCAAGCCAGCGTGCCCATCCACCGCCTGGAGGGCCGCAGCCATCGTTCCTGGCTGCTGGTCGACATCCCCTATGCGCAAGACCTGCCGGCGCGCGCCGTGACGCGGCCCGCGATGACGCGGGTGTTGCAGCAGCGCGCGGGCGAGCTGGGCGTGCGCCTGCATCTGGACGCGCCGATCGCCGCGCTGGAGCCCTCCCGCGATCGCGTGCTGCTGCGCTGGGGCGAACATGAGCAGGTCTATGAAGGCGCGGTGATCGCCAGCGGCTCGGGCTCCGACCTGGCGCAGCAATGCGGCCTGTCCGCGCCGACCTCGCCTTATGCCTGGGGCGCCCTGAACGGCATGATCAGCGTGGCGGACTGGCAATGGCCGACCATCCTGCATCAACGCATGCACGGCCCGCGCAAGCTGTTCGGCCTGATGCCGTGCAGCTACACCGGCGCGCAACTGGACATCGCGATGTTCTGGAGCCTGCCTGTCGCGCGCCATGCGCAATGGCAGGAATCGGACCTGGAAACGTGGAAAGCCGAGCTGGTCCGCTTTTGGCCGCAAAGCCGTCCCGTGGTGGACCAGATCCGCGATCACTCGCAGTTCAGCTTCGCCACCTATCGTCATGCCTGGCCCAAGCGGCTGGCGCAGGGCCGCATCTGCCTGGTGGGCGATGCGGCCCATGCCATGA